>JACCVM010000104.1 GCA_013698135.1 Euzebyaceae bacterium
CGCCGGAGTCCACCCGCCCGCCCGGAAAGGCGATCTGGCCGGGATGGGAGCGCAGATCATCGCGCCGTCGCGTGTAGACGACCTCCGCGTCGCCGTCGCCCAGATCCCGCAGGAGGACCAGCACCGCTCCGACCCGAGCGCCCGCCGGTTGGACAACGGTGGCCGCGGAAAGTGCCGGTAATGCCCGCCGGAGCAGAGCCACGGGATCGGCGGCGCTCACGCCTCCGCCGCCGGCAGCGCATGCATCAGGACAGCAACGGGCCGATCAGCGAGACCACCAACACCACGCCCAGCAGGACGGCCAGGACGGTGACGGCGACCCGCTGGCGCTGTGGAGTCATCATCATCGGCTCCATCCTCGCATCATCGGTCTCGCCGAGCGGCGGCCAGGCTCGCCAGCTTGTCCTCGCCGGTCTGGTCCGGCTTGTCGTTGCGCAGGTCGAACTTGCAGGTGAACGAGACCCGCGGGGCAGACTCCAGCACCGCCTCACCCGCCGCCCGCATGGCCGCCATGCACCCCTCCCAGTCGCCCTCCAGCAGCGTGCCCGACGCGTCGGTTACGGCACGGATGCCAGACGCCTCCACGGCGTCGAGCGCCCTGGCCACCTCGGCCGAAACGCTGGCCGAGCCGGTGCCGATCGGCGTGACCGAGAACCACACGAGCATGCCGAACGCCTTCCCTCGGGCGGCGGGTTCGCCGCACGCTTCGCGCTGACCGTAGCGCCTGCGCCGACGTTGCCCAACGCCGGCACCGGCACCAGTAGGCTTTCCGACCATGCCCAGGGATCTGGCTGTGACCGAAGTCATGACCACGCCCGTCACCACGTTGACGGCCGACACGACCATCGAGGAGGCCGCCAGCCTGCTGGTCGAGGCCGACATCGGCGGCGCGCCCGTCGTCGACGGCTCGGGGCGCCTCATCGGGCTGCTCGACGACAGCGACCTGGTCCTGTCCGAGGCGCGTCTGCACGCGCCGACCACGATCGAGATTCTCGGCGCCTACATCCCGCTGCCGGGCGAGCGGCGACGGTTCCAGGACGAGCTGCGCCAGGCCCTGGGCCGGACGGTCGGCGAGGTCATGGAAGATGACCCACCAGCGGTGCAGCCCGACGCTACCGTCGAGGACGTCGCCACGTTGCTGCACGACCGCGCCGTTTCCCGCGTCGCCGTCGTCGACGCCGAGCGCCAGGTCGTTGGCATCGTCAGCCGAGGTGACCTGGTGCGCGCCCTGCGCCGCGCGCAGGAGTGAGGCAGGGACGCTGGCTCAGTCGTCCAGCAGCGACAGGGCGAGGCCATCGAGGATGTCGGCTTCGCTGACGAGAACCTCGGCGAGGTCGTAGCGGCGCAGCACTCCCTCCAGGATCAGGCAGCCGGCGACGATCACGTCCTCGCGGCCGGCTGCCATCGGCCCTAGCTCCGCCCGCTCTTGGTTGGTCATCCCCGCCAGCCGACGGCTCAGCGCAGCCACGGCGTCGACCGGGACGCGGGTGCCATGGATGCGTTCCGCCTCGTAGGTCGCCAACTGCAGGTGTAGTGCACCGATGGTCGTGACCGTCCCGGCGACGCCGATCAACGTACGAGCCGGTGCGGGGTCGAAGGGCAAGCTGTCGAGCTCAGCGGCGACCACGCTGCGGGCCCTCGTCAGCTGGTCTTCGGTCGGCGGGTCGTCGTGCAGGCAGCGTTCGGTCAGCCGGACACAACCGATCTGCAGGCTGTCAGCGGCGGCGGGTGCGGTCTCGCCGAGAATCAGCTCGGTTGACCCGCCACCGATGTCCAACACCAGGTATGGCGGTCGCCCGCCGACGCTGCTGACCGCGCCGCGGAAGGCGGTGAGCGCCTCCTCCTGGCCGCTGATGACCTCCGCGGCGACGCCGGTGCGCTCCCGCACCCCGTCGAAGAAGCGCTCCCGGTCGGCGGCGTCGCGCACCGCTGACGTGGCCGCGATGCGCACGCGCTCGGCGTCCAGCGACCGCCAGCGCCGCGCGTAGTCCTCCAGGCAGTCCAGCGTACGGGTCAGCGCCGCGTCATCGAGGTGGCCGCGGGCGTCCACGCCTTTGCCGAGGCGAGTGATGGTCATGAGCCGCTCGATGACGGTCAGGGGCTCGCGCGCCGCCGGATCCCCGCCCGACCCTCCCCGCGCGACCAGCAACCGCACCGAGTTCGTCCCCACGTCAACGGCGGCGACCGAAGGCGTCACGGGGACGCCTCGACGCAGGGGCCCGGGCAGGCCATTGGTTCGACACGGTCAGCGACCCAGGCACCGACTGGGTTGTCGCGGGTGGCCAGATGATGGCCGTACAGGCTGTGCAGGCACTTCACCCGGTGCGGCATGCCGCCTGCCGCGTCAGACCGCGGCAGGGGTCCGCCGAGCTTGTCGCGCGCCTCGACGTAGCGCCGCGCCGCGCCGGCGTAGGCCTGCGCCAGCTCGGCGTCGCCGGCCAGGCGGTCGCTGAGCCCGTTCATCGCCCCGCCCGCCTCCAGGCGGCCGACCGCTCGGTTGGCCAGAGGGCAGGCCAGCCAGAACAGCGTCGGGAACGGGGTCCCATCATCCAGCCTTGGCGACACGCGCAGCACCGCCGGCAGGCCCCATCCGCAGCGGACGGCGACCGCTGACCGGCCTCGCAACGGCCGTCCGATCATGGCCGTGGCCAGGGCGGCGTCGCGGGCAGCGATCGGCGGCCGCCCGATCTGGGTGGCGTAGCCGGCGTCGGGATCCGGCCGCAGGGCGTCATCCATCACCGCCAGCCTAAGGGGCGACCCTCAGTGCTGTGGCGTGGGCCCCCTGGCATGGGGGGCGGCGGGTGGTTCGCGGCGCATCGGCATATGGGGGATGCCGTCCTCGACGAACCCCTGGCCGCTGATGACGAAGCCGAACCGCTGGTACCACGGCACGAGATGCGCTTGAGCATCCAGCACCAGCGGACCCGTCGCCTCGTCGACCACGGCTTGGAGAAGCAAGGTGGACAGCCCGCGCCCGCGCGCCGGCGGCGCCGTGGCGACCCGGCCGATCCGAGCGGCACCGTCGGGCTCGGCGAGCTGTCGCAGGCAGGCCAACACCGCGCCCTGCTCGTCGGCCCACCAGTGGCAGGCGCCCGGCTCGACATCGCGTCCATCCAGCTCGGGATAGGCGCAGGCCTGCTCGACGACGAAGGTGTCGACACGCAGGCGCAGCAGGGCGTACAGCGTGGCGGCGTCGAGCTCAGCGAACCGTGCCCGGCGGATCGTCGTCACCGAAACAGCTGGCCGAACGCATCGCCGAGGCGGCGGTACCAGGGCACTTGGTCGCTGGCCAGGTGTGCCAGTCCGTCAAGTTCAAGGTGTTCGCCGTCCCCCTGAGGACGGGTGACCACGTACGGAATCTCGCCGGGTCGGACCATGCCGAGCTGCTCGCGGGCCAGCAGCTCGATCTCGAGGGGATCCCGCAGCTGCTGGCGTCGCCGCTCGAGCTGGTCGACGCGGTCGGCGAGCAGGTTGCGCTCGGCGCTCAGGTCGTCGGCACGGTCGGCGGCGGCGGTCAGGCTGCGCACGGGAGCAACCAGCGTGATGGCGAGCACGGCGATCAGCACGAACAGCGCGACGACGTAGGGGCGGTCGCCGGACGTGGCTTGTCGCAGGCCGCCGATAGACCGGCTGCCGGCTCGGCGGAGCGTGCTCGGCGAGCGCGGCGACGAACTCGACGCGGTCATGATGTCGCCGACCGCAGGGTGCGCGGTAAGGCACGGACGCCGGCGTAGCGCGCCGCGTCGCCGAGGCGCTCCTCGATGCGCAGCAGCTGGTTGTACTTGGCCACGCGATCGCTGCGGGCCGGCGCCCCCGCCTTGATCTGGCCCGCGTTGGTGGCCACGGCCAAGTCGGCGATCGTGGTGTCCTCGGTCTCGCCGGAGCGGTGGCTGACCATGCAGGTCCAGCCGGCGCGGTGAGCGAGGTCCATGGTGTCCAGCGTCTCGGTGAGCGTGCCGATCTGGTTCACCTTGATCAGCACGCTGTTGGCCGAGCCCTCCGTGATCCCTCGCCGCACCCGCTCGGCGTTGGTGACGAACAGGTCGTCGCCGACCAGCTGACAGCGCTCGCCCAGCCGCTGGGTCAGCGCGGCCCAGCCCTCCCAGTCATCCTCGGCCATGCCGTCCTCGATCGACACGATCGGGTAGCGCTCGGTCAGGTCGACCAGCAGGTCGATCATCTCGGCGGAGGACAGGGTGCGATCCTCACCTTCGAGCCGGTACGCACCGTCTGAGAAGAACTCCGTCGCGGCGACGTCCAACGCCAGGGCGATGTCGGTTCCTGGGGTGTAGCCGGCGCGCTGGATCGCCTCGGTGAGCAGATCCAACGCGGTGCTGTTGGACTCCAGGTCCGGCGCGAACCCTCCCTCGTCGCCCAGGCCGGTGGCCAGGCTCCTCTCGCTGAGCACCTTGCGGAGCGCGTGGTAGGTCTCGGCCCCCATCCGCACCGCCTCGGCGAACGAGGAAGCGCCCAGCGGCACGACCATGAACTCCTGGAAGTCCACGTTCGACTCGGCGTGGGCGCCACCGTTGACGATGTTCATCATCGGCACGGGCAGCAGGTGCGCGTTGGGCCCGCCCAGGTAGGCGTACAGCGGCAACCCACACCACGACGCCGCGGCCCGCGCCACCGCCAGGCTGACGCCGAGCAGGGCGTTGGCGCCGAGGCCGGACTTGTCGTCGGTGCCGTCCAACGCCAGCAGCAGGGCGTCGAGCGCCCGCTGGTCGGTGGCGTCGCGGCCGAGCAGTTCCGGGCCGATGACGTCGCTGACGTTCGCCACCGCGGTACGCACGCCCTTGCCGCCGTAGCGTTGCTCGCCGTCGCGCAACTCGACGGCCTCGAAAGCGCCGGTCGAGGCGCCGCTGGGTACAAGGGCACGGCCGAAGCCCCCGTCGACCAGGGCGCAGTCAACCTCGACGGTGGGGTTGCCGCGCGAGTCGAGCAGCTCGCGGGCGGTCAGGCTCTCGATCTCCACGTGAGGGTCAAACTCCTGGGGAAGGTTCACCCAACTGTAGGGGACAGCGACGGAATCCAACAACAGGGGCGGTGGGTCCCGGGCGAAGCGTTCATGAAGACTCTCCCAGCATGCCCGTTGACAAGTAGTGGCTGGTGCGTCGCTCACCGACTTGCCGCAGTCGTTCTTGCCTGACCAGCACCTGCAACACATGAAGGGCTTGTTGGCGGTCCAGCCCCGTGTGACGGCGAACGTCGGCATTGGTGATCGGACGGCGGACGGCCAAGTCAGCCACCTCATCCAGCAGTTGGGTCGGAGCCAGCGTCACACCTAGGGGTGGTGATAGCCCGCTGCCGAGCCGGTATAAGGCGCCGCCCCTACTTCCCACCTGGTCCAGGTATCCGCCGTCCCGCAGTCGCCGCAGGGTACGCCTCGCGGCCACGCTGTCGACATGCAGCAGGTCGCGGACAGATCGGTTGGACAGTGCCTGGCCTCGTGCGGCTGCTACCAGCACCAACCGATCGGCGGGCTCCAGATGGCCCCGCTGCTGCAGCTCGCGAATCCAGGTTCGCTCCAGTGGACTGACCGCCGACCGGATAGGCAGGATGACCTCCACGGCGGTGCCGTGGTCGGCGAAGCGCGGTGGGTCTAGCATCTCGCTCTGCATGACGTCCTGCATGACATCGACACCCCTGCCAGCGTCCTCGGCCAAGCCCAGGCGGCGCAGCACCCGGATGAGGTCAGTGTTGCGAGCGGCCTGCTGGTCGCGAATGTTCTCCACCGTGACCGGTTCGAGCAATCCACCCGGGGACCGGACGACCACGCGGTCCGGATACAGGTCGATGCGGGTAGCCGTACCTGCAGCCTGATAGTCACGGTGTGCCAAGGCGTTGGCGATCGCCTCACGCAGGACAACGGTCGGCAGCTTCGGCAGCTCGTGACGCTGCATCCCCACCACCACCAGTTCCACGCCAAGTTCTTCCCCGACGAACCTGGCTGCCGACTCGATCTGGTGGTGCAGTGGACCCACGATTTCCATGCGCCGGTCGTACTCGGCGCTGTCGCCGGGGTAACGGAAGACTTCCACGTAGGCCTTGCCCAGGTGCTCCTGGGGCGCACGCAGTAACAGCAGCGCCCCGGCCACGGTCAAGGTGCCCTGCGGGGTTGCCAGGCCCAACTCCACCAGCCGTTCTGCCGGCGCCTGCGTTAACCAGTCCGAGCCGTCGAGGGCACGCAAAGGAAGGGTTCCATCGCCTGGCGGGACTGGCACCGCAGTGTCGGTCTGCTCGTAGCGACGTCGCAGGCGCTGGGACACGAAGTCCGCCAGCTCGGCACCCATCAGCGCCGCGTTGCGGGCGCCACGTCGCTGGAGCACGCGCCCATCCGCCATCTGCGCGAATCCCTCGACACGCCGGCACACCGAGACAGCCACGACTTCACGGCCGTCGACATCGAGTTGATGGATCTGGTAACGACCCGGATCGCGGACGGCCCGCACGGAATCGTGTGCCGCGTCTGACGTCGCCTGGCCCTTCCCGCCAGAGGCGCCGACGATGCTGCCCTCGTCAGTGACGCCAATGAGCAAGGTGCCCCCCTCGGCGTTGGAGAAGGCGACCACAGTTTCTTGAATCGGCTTGGTGCCAGCGCCAGTCTTGAACTCCATGAATGGCGACTCGGTGAACAGTCCGTTCGTGGCAAAGCCTTCATACAACGCAGCTCCACCGAGGGAGCCAAAGGGCGGCCCCGCCGGAGGGTGCCAGCGCGGCTTTGACAAAGTTGTTCTCCTTGGTATTCAAGAGATACAACTATGCCATAGCTTCGGCCATGCGGCAGGCAGGGTCGAAGGCCGGTGGACTGCGGCGGCGACGTCAGCGGGTAGTTTGCTCGGCGGCCTTGGCGGCGTCCCACAGACGCAGCCAGTCGCTGCGGTCGAGTTCGGCCAGCGGCCGGTCGGCGGCCGCGACGACCGCTTCGAACCGTCTCCGGAAGCGGCGGGCAGCGCCTCGCAGGGCCATCTCCGGATCGACCTGGTGGCGGCGGGCCAGTCCCACGACGCTCATCAGCAAGTCGCCGATCTCGCGTTCGCGCTCGGCGTCGTCGCCGGCGGTGAGGAACTCCTCCAGCTCCAGGCGGATGCGGTCGGCGGCCTCGGCGTCGAGCTCCCAGTCGAACCCCGTCGTTGCCGCGCGCGACTGCAGCTTCTCGACGTAGGCCAACGCCGGTTGCGCCGCTGGCACGCCGTCGAAGGGCCTTGAGCGCTCGGGCTTCTCGGCGGCTTTGAGCTGCTCCCAGTTGGCCAGCACTTCGGCCGACCCCGAGACCTTGGCGTCGGCGAACACGTGCGGGTGGCGGCGCACCTGCTTGTCGATGATGCCCGCTGCCACGTCGTCGATGTCGAAGCGCTGCGCAGCCGCGGGGTCCTGCGCGGCGATCTGGGCGTGGAACACGACCTGCAACAGCACGTCGCCGAGCTCCTCACGGATCGCGTCAGGATCGCCCGACTCGATGGCCTCCAACAGCTCGTAGACCTCCTCCACCGCATAGGGGGCGAGGCTGCGGTGATCCTGCTCCCGATCCCACGGGCACCCCCCGGGGGCGAGCAGCCGCTGCTCGGTGCGCACGAGGTCAAGCAACCGTGTGCCCGGCGGCCGGACCCCGAAGTAGACGACCTCGGTTTCGACGCCCGCGCGGGCGGCCTCCATGCCCAGGGTACGGGTGAAGCCGTCGTCGTCGCCGGTGCCGAACAGGTAGACGACCTCGCCCTCGGCCCGCACCCGGTCGACGATGCTGGTGGCCTTGGCCTTGTCGGTCGGCGTCAGCCCGGACAGCAGGTCGGCGCGGCTCAGTGCCCCCGCGCCGGCGCCTGCGACGACCTCATAGCGCAGCTCGGCCATGGCCAGGTGCGCCACGAACGGGTGATCGGCGGTGCCGAGCAGCACCAGGTCCGACGACATCAGCGCCGACCAGGCGTGCAGTGGCAACAGCCCGGGCAGCTCGTCGGCGGTGTCGACCAGGACGAGCCGCGCCACGGCTACTCCGAGGTCTGCTCGGACGGGGCGGCATCAGACGGCGCGGCGTCGGGGGGTGCCGCGGGATCAGAGCCGCCGGCTTCGCTGGCGGCGCCGAGCGGCTCCTCAGGCGTGACGGTGCCGGTCTCCGGGTCCCACGTGCCGAAACGGGGGTTGACCTCGACCTCGGCGTCGCGAGCGCGCTCCATCAGCGCCTGCTGCAACCCTTCGTTCTGGGTGCTCTGCGCCAACTCGGTCTCGATCTCCTCACGGGACTCCTCCAGCGACTGCGCCGGAGACTTGCCCGTCACCTGGATGATGTGGAACCCGAACTGGGTCTGGACCGGCCCGACGATCTCGCCCTCCTCGGCGCCGAAAACAGCCTCCTCGAACGCCGGGACGGTCTGGCCGCTGGTGACCTCGCCCAGGTCACCGCCGTTGTCCTTACTTCCGGGGTCGGTCGAGTTCTCCTGGGCCAGCTCGGCGAAATCCCCACCGTCGTCGAGCTGTTCCTTGATCTGCTGCGCCTTGGCCCTGCCCTTGACGAGGATGTGGCGGGCCTGGGCGCGCTCACCGAAGCGGGCGTCCTTGTTCTCCTCGTAGAAGCCCTCGATCTGCGCGTCGGTGACCTCATCGCCGGCGCCGACCTCGCCGGCGATCTTGGTCTGCAGCACCTGCTGGCGCAGCTGGTCGTCGACCTGCTCCTCGCTCAACCCGGCCTGCTCGACGGCCTGCTGGAACTGGTCCTCGCCGCCAAGCTGCTCGATCACCGACTCGCGCTCTTCGTCCAGCTCTGCCTGGCTGGCCTCGATCCCGAGCTCGTCGGCCCACTGCCCGACGATCTCGCCGAGGATGAGCTGCGACAGGATCTGCGACTGCACCTGCGCCTCGAACTGGCCGGAGTCATCGCCCTGGAGCTGCTGGGCCACCTGGGGATTGGCCTTGGCCTGCTCGAAGCGGTCCTCCACCGTCGCGATGGGGATGTCCTCGCCCCCGACCGTGGCGGCGGCCTCGGGGCTGCCGGTGCCGGTCACGGTGTTGCATGCCGCCAGGGCAACAACAGCCAGCGCGGACAGCAGCAAGCGAGCTGCGATCCAACGACGGTTGGCGAGGTGCAGACGGCGGCGGGCGCGGACCGGGAGAGTGCGCAATGGAGACCATCCTCGAGGCGGGAAGGCGCCCAGTCTAGGTCAGCGCGGTGCCACCGACCGCGCCGCTGGCCTGCGCTGATTGGACAGGATGGTGCTCAGCGACCGGGCCACGTGGCTGACCAGCTCGCCACCCCCGTCGGCCCGCGAACCGCGAGGAACCGGGATCTCCAGTGCGGACGCCGACGGGTTGTAGACGGCGTCGGGGTGCTCGCGGGCGAGCCGTAGCTCCTGCCAGTCCGCCAAGGTCACCGGGACCGCTCGGACCGTGCGTCGCGGGGTGGTGGTCAGCTCACGGATGCCCCAACGCCGGATCGCCGCGCGGAGCGCGGCAACGGACAGCAGCCGGTCGGCGGGGTCGGGCAGGCGGCCGTAGCGGTCGATCAACTCGTTTCGCACCGCGCGGACGCCCCCGGCGTCGCGCACCGCGGCGATCTTGCGATAGGCCTCCAAGCGCAGCGCCTCGTCGGCGATGTAGTCAGTGGGCAGGTGCGCGTCAACGGGCAGGTCGATCTTGACCTCGACCTCCTGCTGCAACGTCTGGGCGGGAGCCGTGCCGGTGCGCAGCTCCGCGACAGCCTGCGCCATCAGCTTGGCATACTCGTCGAAGCCGACGCTGGCGACGTGGCCGGACTGGTCACCGCCGAGCACGTTACCGGCACCGCGGATCTCCAAGTCCCGCAACGCGATCGACAGCCCCGAGCCCAGACCCGTGAACGTCGAGATGGTTTCCAGGCGCTTGTAGGCCTCTTCGGTCATCGAGCTGTACTCGGGATAGAACAGGTAGGCGTAGCCCCGCTCGGTGGACCGGCCCACCCGCCCGCGCAGCTGGTACAGCTGCGCCAGCCCCAGCAGGTCGGCGCGTTCGACGACGAGCGTGTTGGCGTTGGGCACGTCCAGGCCCGACTCGATGATCGTCGTCGAGACCAGCACGTCGAACTCGCGCTGCCAGAACCGCACCATCGTGCGCTCCAGCGTCGCCTCGTCCATTTGCCCGTGGGCGAACGCCACGCGCGCCCCGGGCACCAGCTCACGCACGCGCTCGGCAGCGGCCGCGATCGTCTGGATCTGGTTGTGCACCCAAAAGACCTGGCCCTCGCGCAGCAACTCGCGGCGCACGGCCAGCGTGGCCATGCCCTCGTCGAAGTGTCCGACATGGGTGACGACCGGCTGGCGCTCCTCAGGCGGCGTGTCGATCGTCGACAGATCTCGGATACCCGTGATCGCCATCTCCATGGTCCTGGGAATCGGCGTCGCCGTCATGGTGAGCACGTCCACGCTGGTGCGCAGCTGCTTGAGCCGCTCCTTGTGGCCGACGCCGAAACGCTGCTCCTCGTCGACGACGACCAGACCCAGATCCTTGAACGACACGTCGGCGCCGAACAGCCGGTGGGTCCCGATGACGAGGTCGACGGTGCCCGCGGCGAGACCGTCGACGATCGCCTTCTGCTGCGACGGGGAGGCGAACCTCGACAGCACCGCGACCTTGACGGGGAAGCCGGCGAAGCGTTCGGTGAAGGTCTCGCCGTGCTGTTGGGCCAGCAGGGTGGTCGGCACCACGACCGCGACCTGGCGGCCGTCGAACACCGCCTTGGCCGCGGCGCGCACCGCAATCTCGGTCTTGCCGAACCCCACGTCACCGCAGATCAGCCGGTCCATGGGCAGCGGGGCTTCCATGTCGGCCTTGACCTCGTCGATCGCCGACACCTGGTCGGGCGTCTCGGTGTAGGGAAAGGCCGTCTCCAGCTCCTGCTGCCAGGCGCTGTCCAGCGCGAAGGCGTGGCCGGGGGCGTGCATGCGCGCCTGGTACAGGCGGATCAGCTCGCTGGCCATCTCCCG
>JACCVM010000145.1 GCA_013698135.1 Euzebyaceae bacterium
GCCCACGAGGGCTACCCCGGCCACCACCTGCAGATCACCAGCGTCAACCGGCTGCCGTCGCTGACCCGCAAGGTGGTCGAGTCCCACGCGATGATCGAGGGCTGGGGCCTGTACGCCGAGCAGCTGATGGCCGACACCGGCTACTACGACGACGCCGGCCGGCTCGGCCAGCTGGCCATGCGGTTGCTGCGCGCCCTTCGCCTGGTGCTCGACATGGGCCTGCAGACCGGCGAGACGACCTGGGAGGCTGGCGCCGAACGCGCCGTGGCCCTGGTGCGCATGGCGCCGACCGCCGCTTGCAACGAGGTGGCCCGTTACACGATGATGCCGACGCACCCGTTCGGGTTCCTCACCGGCTGCCGCACCCTGGAGCGCCTGCGCGCTGAGACCGAGCAGCGGCAGAGCCACGCCTTCGACCTGCGGGCCTTCCACGACCGCGTGCTGTCCTACGGCCACATGCCGCCGCCGCTGGTGGCCAGGGCGCTGGCGGCTGCCGGATGACCGACTTGGCGTCTCGGCGAGCCCGACTGGCGGCGCTGGCGGGCGACGCCGGGTTGGACCTGCTGTTCCTGCCCTTGGGCGCCGACCTGGAGTACCTGACCGGCCTGCAACGCCGCGTCGCCACCTTCGGCGAGATCAACTACACCCACGGCTGGGTCGCCGGGACGTTCCTGCCCCCCGGCAGCGACCCGGTGTTGCTACTGCCGAGGATGACCGCCGAGTTCGACCTGCCTGAAGGCACCGACGGCGAGGTGGTCGTCGTGGCTGAGGACGATGATGCCGCGGCGGTCTTCGGCGAGGTCGCGTGCCGCTGGGGACCGGTGCGCCGCCTCGGCATCGGCGCGCGCACCTGGGGCGAGACGGTCATCGGGCTGCAGGCCTCCCTCAGCGGAGCCGAGCTGGTCGACGCCGGGCCGCTGGTCAACCGGCTGCGCCGGATCAAGGCGCCCGACGAGCTGACGGCGATGCGCCGGGCGTGCGCCTCCGCCGACGCCGCCATGGCAGCCGTCAGTGGCCGCGTCATCGCCGGCGTCACCGAGCGCGACCTCGCCGAGGAAATCGACCACCACCTCGCGGCGCAGGGATCACGCACCCCGTCGTTCGACACCGGTGTGTGGGCCATGGGCCCCGACGACCAGCGCGACGCGACGGTGCGGGTGTCAGGCGCCCCGTTGCGCGCGGGCACCGGCGTGTCGTTCGACTTCGGCGGCGTCATTGACGGGTACTGCTCGGACTTCGGGCGCACCGTGCACATCGGCGAGCCGTCGCCCGAGTACCGCAAGGTGTACGAGCTGGTGATGTCGGCGCAGGCGGCCGGCATCGCCGCCGCCCGCCCCGGCGTGACCGCCGCCGAGGTCGACGCCGCCACCCGAGCAGTCCTCGACGACGCCGGCTACGGGCGCTGGTTCCGGCACCGCACCGGCCACTGCATCGGCCTGGATGTGCACGAGCGGCCGTTCATCTCCCCAGAAGACGACACCGTCTTGGAGCCCGGCATGACGTTCACCGTGGAGCCGTCGGTGTTCTGGCCCGGGCGCGTCGGCGTACGCGTCGAGGACATCGTCGTGGTCACCGACGCCGGCGCTTCCAAGCTCAACACTTACCCCACCGACCTGGTCGCCACCTGACTCAGCTGCTTGGCGTCACCGGCACCAGTTCGAGCGGCACGTCGGCGGCGATGGCCGGGAAATGGCGCCGACAAGGTCGGTGTAAAACGCCATCTCGCCCAAACTTCTCGTGCAGCGCCTGACGGATGATGGCGGCCATAGGTACATCACGGCGCCTTGCCTCCGCATGCAGGCGCATCTCCAGTTCCGGCTCCAGGTCAATCGTCGTGCGATGTATATGTCGTCTGCCAACAACGTCGCCGGGCCCTCGCCAGCGTCCTCGTCCGGCTCACCACCTGACGGATCCGGGAGACACGGCCTGGCCCGGACCGGCTCAGCGCTCCGCCCGTGCGTAGGTGAGGTTTAGCACGCCGGTCGTGAACGTCTCGTGCGCCACGAGGCGCAGCGGGTATGTCGGCGTGCCCTCGAACAGGCGACGTCCGTGGCCGACGGCGATTGGGTGCACCAACAAGTGAAGCTCGTCGAGGAGCCCGTTCGCGAGCAACCAGCGCACGAGCGTCGCGCTGCCCGACATCCCGATGTCGCCGTCCGTGCGGTGCTTGACCTCCTGCAGCCGGCTCGCCACGTCGCCGGTGACCAGCGTGGTGTTGTTCCACGTCGCCTCCGTGAGCGTGTCAGAGACGACGTACTTCGGCACGGTGTTGATGAAGGAGGCGAACGGCTCGTTGTCTCCTTGGCTCGGCCAGTACTCGGCCCACTCCTCGTAGAGCACCCGGCCCATGAGGAACGCCTCGCACGACTCGGTGCCGGCATCGATCGCGGCGGCCATCTCGTCGTTGAAGTAGGGGAAGTGCCACTGGTCGGGCGACTCGACGACGCCGTCGAGCGAGATGAAAAAGTTGGACACGATCTTTCCCATGATGTGCTCCGGTCGGTCTGGCCCGCTCGGCGGCGGGCGCTATTCGGCGATGTCGGGAATCAGACTGCAGTGGCGGGCGAAAGTCATCGACGTTACGAGCTTCCTGCCAGTCACCGCCGGTCCGGAACGCTCCCGACCGGCGGTCCGACGTCAGACCTCAGGTCGGCACCTGGTCGGCCGCCCGCTGCAACTCGGCGATCTCGATCTTTGCCATGCCCAGCATGGCCTGCATGGCCCGCTGGGCCCGGCCGGGATCGGGGTCCCCGAGCAGCTCGAAGAGCGCGGTTGGCACGACCTGCCACGAGACGCCGAAGCGGTCCTTGAGCCATCCGCACTGGCTCTCCAGCCCGCCCTCGGACAGTCGGTCCCAGTAGTGGTCGACCTCGTCCTGGTCTGCGCAGAAGGTCTGGAAAGAACTGGCCTCGCTGAAGGTGAACTGCGGCCCGCCGTTGAGCCCCACGTACTCCTGCCCGTCCAGGCTGAAGCTGACGGTCATGGCGCTGCCTTCGGGCGCGGGCGACCCTGGACCGTAGCGGGTCACCCCACCGATACTGGAGTTGGGAAAGATCGCGGTGTAGTGCGCTGCTGCCTGCTCGGCCTGTCCGTCGAACCACAGGCAGGGAACGGTCTTGGGCATCGGTCATCCCCTCTGTTGTCCGGGCGCTCCCCGGCTGAGGTAACGACTGCGCCCGTGCGCAGAACTCATCATCGGTGATGGTGCGTGTCGCAATGAGGCTACGATTGTCGCATGACTTTGGTGGCATCACGTGAGCTTCGTAACAACACCCGCAAGCTGCTGCGCCGGGTCGAGGCAGGAGAGAACGTGGTCATCACCGTTGACGGGCGACCGGTCGCTGCGCTGCGGCCACTGGTCGAGCGTCCACGATGGCTGTCTCGAAGCGAGTTCATTCGGCGTTTCAGGGATAGCCAGGCGGACCCTGGCCTGGCTCGCGAACTCACTCAGTTGGTGCCTGGCACCACCGATGACCTGCCCCTCGCATGAGCGCAGGGCTGGCGGACACCAGCCTGTTCATCGCGCGAGAGTCCGGTCGCAGGTTCGACGAGGCGGCGCTGCCGGATGAGTTGGCGGTTTCCGTTATCACAGTCGGCGAGTTGCGGGCGGGGGTGCTTGCTGCAACTGACGTCAATACCCGCGATCGTCGGCTGGCGACACTGGCCCAGGCCATGACCCTGGACCCAGTGCCAATCGACACTGCAGTTGCCGAGGCGTGGGCTCGATTCCGTGTCGAGTTGGCCGAAGCGGGGCTGCGTATGCCTGTCAACGACTCCTGGATAGCTGCCACGGCCCTTGCGCTTGGCGTGCCCGTCGTCACCCAGGACGACGACTACGTCGACGTGGGCGATCTCGCGGTGATCAGGGTCTAGCGAAGCGCCGTCAGTCGCCGCGGAGCTCGCGGGCGGCGCCGGCGAAGTCCTCCTCGGGCCGACCGTGGGCCACCCACTCGGTGTAGAAGGCGACAAAGTCGGCCACGTCGCCGGCGCCGGCTAGAGCCACGTCGTTGATGTCGCCGAAGGCCATGGTCAACAGCCGCCGGCGGGTGTAGGCGGCGTCGACCGGATTGGCGACGCCGTAGCCGGCGAGCTCGAGGACCTCGTCCATCTCGTAGGCGTCTTCCTCGGCCTCGACGGCCCAGTGATGCTGGCACTCGCCGTAGCCGCAGGCCAGCCAGGCGTCGGCTTCGTCGCGCAGCAGGAACCAGGCGGCGGCCCGCACCAGCGAGCTGGAGTGGGTGCAGGCCGGCACCAGGTCACGGTCGGCCAGCGGCTCGTCCTCAGCCTCCAGCGCCGAGCGTGGGCCGAGCCCGGCGCGCACCAGGATCTCGATGGCCAGCTGCTCAGTCTCGGCCAGGGCTGTATCGGGATAGTGGTCCTGTCGCAGCCGCGACAGCGCGTCGGCCCAGGACGACCCGCCGCCGGAGATGCCGCCGAGGTCGTCCGGCTCGATCTCGGCGGGCAGTGCACCGTCGGGCAGCGACACCGGGCTGGCCCAGCGACCGATGTAGGCCCAGCGCAGTAGGCCGCGGACCTCCAGCACGGGACGCGCGAAGGCCGGATCCACATCGTCCGCTCCGGCCGGCACCACCCAGCCCGCAGCCGCCCAGCCAGCCGCGGTGGGCAGATTCCGGCTGTAGGGACGGGCGCGGCAGGCGTCCCAGGCGGCCTGGGTGGCCAGCGGACCCCAGCCGACACGCACCATGGCGGTGCGCAGATCGACCCAGTCCTCGTCGCCCTCGAGCTGCGCACCACCCAGCGGTGCCCAGTCGTGGCCGCCGACCACCCGAACCCATTCGAGCACCAGCGCCGCCAGCCCGTCCTCGTCGTCGGCCTCGGGCAATGGCGAGTCGCCAATGTCAACGGCGTGGGAGCGGAAGGCTGGCAGCAGCCAACGCCCGTCCCGCGACCGGTAGACCGCTGCGCCGGCGAGCTCGTGGCGGTGGCAGGCGTCCAACTCGACGGCCTCGTCGCCGCCGAGGATCAGCAGTCGACGGTTGGCCAAGTTGCTTCCTTGGTGGTTGGTGGCTGGCTCGGGCACAGTGTCGCGTATGCCAGACATCACGATCCCGGCCGACGTCCTACCCGCTGACGGGCGCTTCGGCTCCGGTCCTTCGAAGGTCCGCCAGGAGGCGGTGACCAGCCTGGCCGATGTCGCGCCGCAGCTGTTGGGGACCAGCCACCGGCGCCAGGCCGTCCGCGATCAGGTCCGCCGTGTCCGTGAGGGTCTGGGCACATTCTTCGATCTTCCCGACGGCTACGAGGTGGCGCTCGGCAACGGCGGCGCGACGTTGTTCTGGGACATCGCCACCCACTGCCTCATCCAGGAACGCAGCGCCCACGCGGTGTTCGGGGAGTTCTCGGCGAAGTTCGCAGCGGCTGTCACCGCGACACCATTCCTGGCCGACCCGGTGATCGTCGAGTCCGCCGCGGGCACCCACCCGACACTAACCGCCGTGGGCGGGGTCGACACCTACGCGCTGACCCACTGCGAGACCTCCACGGGGGTCGCGATGCCGGTGGTGCGCCCGGGGGAGGGGCTGGTCCTGGTCGACGCCACCAGCGGTGCGGGTGGTCTGCCGCTGGACCCCGCCGAGGTCGACGCCTACTACTTCAGCCCGCAGAAGGCCTTCGCCTCCAACGGAGGGCTGTGGCTCGCCCTGCTGTCACCGGCCGCGATCGCGCGGATCGACGAGGTCGCCGCGACCGGACGCTTTGTGTCCGCGATGCTCGACCTGCGGATCGCCCTGGACAACAGCCGACAGGAGCAGACCTACAACACCCCCTCGATCGCCACGGTGTTCCTGATGGCCGAGCAGCTGGAGTGGATGAATGCTCAGGGTGGGCTGGCCTGGGCGGTCAAGGACTGCGCCGCCAAGTCCGGTTACGTCTATGACTGGGCCGAGGCCAGCGACTACGCCACCCCGTTCGTGGCCGACCCTGGCCAACGCAGCAATGTGGTCTGCACCATCGACTTGGACGAGCGGGTCCCAGCCGCCGAGGTCAACGCGGTGCTGCGAGCCCACGGCGTGGTCGACACCGAGGCCTACCGCACGCTGGGGCGCAACCAGCTGCGCATCGCGGTGTTCCCGGCGATCGACGCCGGCGACGTGCAGCGCCTCACCGCTGCCATCGACTACATCGCCGCCGCTTTGGACGCCAGCCGCGCCGCCACCGCCTGAGCGGGGCGCACACGGTTGCGCGGGGGTCGAGGCGTGTGCGGGGAGCCGCGCCGGCGACGGCTGGCTCGCTACACGGGAGCCGCCAGCGGCTCGCCGGCCACCGCATGGCGGTCCCCACGAGCGTCCAGCAGCAGCGCGGCCAAGACCCGAGCTGGCTGCGCCGACGGGATTATGACGCTGCCGTCCGGCGATGACACGGAGCGGATGCCGTGCAGCGGCAGGACTTCGGCAACCGTTGACGCCTGATCGGCGGTCAGCCGATAGCCCCAAGCCGGCGGGTCGGCGACCTCGTTGGTGGGCGGCGCGTCGACGTCGCTGCCGGAGAAGGCGATCGGCTGCGGGTAGCGCGCCGCGGCGGCCGCCTGGAGACCGTTGCGGGCGATGGGCCCCGCCTGGTCGCGCAGAAAGCGCAGACAGTCGTCGAGGATCCGGCGGTGGACGGCGACGCGACGGCGACGTGGGAAGGGCCGGTAACCGGGCTCGCCAACGTGCGGGTGCAGCGGGGTCTCGGCCACGACAGCGACCCGGTGGTGCAGGCCGGCGGTGTTGCGACACATCCCTTCATCGCCGCTGCCGCCAACCTGGGCGGTGACCCGACCACCGGCCGTGTGTTGGCCGTACACCCCGGCGCTGAACCCGCTCGCCCGAGCCCCAGGGGTCAGGTAGTCAAGGCACAGGGCGCGGGCCAGCGCGTGAACACCGGGGTCGACGTTGCGGTTGCGCGGCCACAGCGACAGCACATCGTCGTCGTACAGCCCCGGCACGACGGGGGCGTACTCATGTAGGTCAACCACGACATCCGGGCGCTCGTCGCGCAGCACCGCTGCCAGGGCCCGGGTCTCGGGCTCCCGCAGGTTCAGGTGGTCGCGGTTGAGGTCGGCGCCTCTGGCGTTGCCGCGGGTCCACGCCGCCACTCCGTCAGGGTTGGCCGTGGGCACCACCAGAATCCGATGGGCGCGCAGCTGACGGCGCAGCACCGGGTCGACGGTGAAGGCGAGATCGCGCACCAGCTGCAGGGTCGCCTCGCGACCGGCCGGTTCGTTGCCGTGCTGGGCGGCGAGCACCAGCAGGCCCGGGCCCTTCGCGGGACCCAGCCGTACCAGCCGCAGCGGGATGCCGGACACGGTGGTGCCGATGCGCTTGATCCCGACGTTGACGGCGCTGCGCTCGACCCGCGCCAGAAACCGTGCCTCGTCCTCCAGCGATGTCCAGCTCTGCCCGTTCGACTCCTCGAAGACGGTGCGCAACCTTGCCGTGTCACGCCCGAGCCCAACCGCCGCGCCGGCCGCCAAGGCCGCCGTCAGCAAACGGCGGCGAGTGAGGCGCCCGGCTGCGGTCACCGCATCTGCCGTTGCCTCAGGCAGGCAAGGCGGCGCGGACCTCGATCAGGCCGCCGCTGAGCCGGACGTCGTAACGGGGCTGCGGCGTGGTGGCCGGCGCTTCGACGACGCTGCCGTCGGCAAGGCTGAACATGCTGCCGTGCCACGGGCAGCGCCCGCAGCCATCGACGATGGTGCCCTCGCCCAGCGGCCCGCCAGCGTGGGTGCAGACCGCGTCGTAGGCGACGATCTCGCCGTCGTGGCGCGCCAGCATGATCTGTCGCTCGCCGGCCCGCGCGGTCACCGGGGCGTCGTCGGGGACGGCGGCGGCCGCCACGTCGGTGGTCGTCCAGTCCTCGAGGGGATCGTGGAACGCCGTGTGGTCCACCCCCACACCCAACGCGTAGGACAGGTGACCGCCGAGATATCCGGCGCCACTGACCAGCCCCAGTGCGGCGCACGACAGCCCCTTGCCGAGGCCGCGATGACCCTGGCGACGGGCCACCACCGACGCCAACTGCAGCGCCAGGGCGGCATTGTTGGCCATCGCGTGCGCCGCACCGATCCGGCGGGGCGGCCCGTAGGTGTCGACCCACTGGGCGAGTCCCGCCATGGCCGTGGGCAGCGCGCTGATCACCCCGGCGGTCAGCAGCGTGTCGGCGGCCTGCTCGTTGTCCTCGCCGAGCAGGTCGAGCAGTCCGCTGCCCGCCCAGGTGCCGATCGGCAGCGTCACCAGCAAGGGATGCAGGGGGTGCCCCAACCAGGTGCCGTTGGCGGCGTTCTTGACCAGCCGCGAGTTGAAGGTCGGGCCGAGCACCCACATCAGGGTGTCGCCGACCTTGTCCAGCGCGGGGCGCTGCGCGATCCATTGAGTCAGGCGGTGCAGTGCGACGGCCATGGCGTCCTCCTCGAGGTTCCGTGTGGATTCGCCACCACGCCGGAGTGCTAAACCGCCGCGACGCCGATTGTGGCTGTGCCCTCGCGTGCGGCGGAGCGGATTCCGCCGTAGCGTCCCCGCCGCCATCGTTCTACAGGAGGCCGCGTGCCACCAGGTCAGCACATGACCGCCGAGGAGTTCCGCCATTACGGCCGCGCGATGGTCGACTGGGTGGCCGACTACCTGGAGCGCGTCGACGACCTGCCCGTGCTGTCGCAGGTGGCACCCGGCGAGATCCGCGCACGGCTGCCGGCGAACCCACCCGAGGACGGAGAGCCGTTCGACGACGTGCTCGCCGACGTCGACCGGGTGATCGTGCCGGGCCTGACGCACTGGCAGTCGCCCAGCTTCTTCGCCTACTTCCCGGCCAACACGTCCGGACCGTCGATCCTCGGCGAGATGCTGTCCGCCGGGCTTGGCGTCCAGGGGATGCTGTGGGCCACCAGCCCCGCGTGCACCGAGGTCGAGACGCTCATGCTGGACTGGATGGCCGAGCTGCTCGGCCTGCCAGAGCGCTTCCGCTCCGACGGCGCAGGCGGCGGGGTGCTGCAGGACAGCGCCTCCAGCGCGACCCTCTGCGCGCTGCTGGCGGCGCGCGAGCGATCCACGGGCGGCAGCGGCGATTCGCCGGCCGCGCAGCTCGTGATCTACGCCACGTCCGAGGCCCACTCCTCGGTCGAGAAGGCGGCGCGCATCGCCGGCCTCGGCTCCAAGGGCGTCCACCTGATCCCGATCGACGAACACCACGCCATGCGCCCGGACGCCCTCGACGCGGCGCTGACCGAGGACGTCGCCGCCGGCCGTACCCCATGCCTGGTCGTGGCGACCGTCGGGACCACCGGGTCCAACGCCATCGATCCGGTCGCCGCCATCGCCGAGATCACCGCCCGGCACGGTGCCTGGCTGCATGTCGACGCCGCGATGAGCGGCATCGCGGCGTTGTGTGAGGAGCTGCGCTGGCTGCACGACGGGCTGGACCGTGCCGACAGCTACTGCGTCAATCCCCACAAGTGGATGCTGACCAACTTCGACTGCGACTGCTTCTACGTGGCCGACCGCGAGCCGCTCGTGCGCGCGCTGTCCATCCTGCCCGAGTACCTGCGCAACGTGGCCAGCGACTCGGGTGCGGTTGTGGACTACCGCGACTGGCAGGTGCCGCTCGGCCGGCGGTTCCGGGCGTTGAAGCTGTGGTTCGTCATCCGCCACTACGGCGGCTCGGGGCTGCGCCGCCACGTCCGCGAGCATGTCGCGTTGGCGCAGGAGTTCGCCGACTGGGTACGGGCTGACCGCAGCTGGGAGCTGGCCGCGCCCGCTCCGCTCAACCTGGTCTGCGTGCGCCACCGCGACGGCGATGCGGTGACCCAGCAGGTCCTCGAACGCCTCAACGCGTCGGGGGCGGCCTACCTGACCCACACGCGCCTGGACGACCGCTTCGTCCTGCGAGTCGCGATCGGGGGGTCCGCCACCGGCCGGGCGCACGTGGAGCGGCTGTGGCACCTGCTGCGCGACACTGCCGACGCGGTCAGCTCGGAGTCCGACCGCTGAGCGGCGCCGCCGGTGCGCCGCCGGTAAGGTGCGCCGCACTGGCTGGTAACGGTGTCGGAGGCGCGACGGATGCGGATCGGGATCCTGACAGGCGGCGGGGATGTGCCGGGGCTCAACCCGTGCATCAAGGCGGTCGTCAACCGGGTGGTCGATGACGGGCACGATGTGGTGGGCATCCGGCGCGGCTGGAGCGGGCTGCTGGACTGCCAGCCCGACGACGAGCAGTCGGTCGCTGCCTGCACCAAAGCGCTGAACCCGTCAGCGGTGCGCACCATCGACCGCACCGGCGGCACGGCGCTGCATACCTCGCGGACGAACCCGGGTCGCGTGAAGGCCGCCGACGTGCCCGAGTTCCTGCGCGACCGCGCGGCCGAAGTCGGGCCCAGCGACTTCACGCCGCACGTGCTCGACGTCCTCGCCAAGCTCGGCATCGATGCGCTCATCCCGATCGGCGGCGACGACACTCTGTCCTACGCGCTGCGCATGCACACCGAAGGCGTGCCGGTCGTGGCCATCCCCAAGACCATGGACAACGACGTCCACGGCACCGACTACTGCATCGGTTTCTCCACGGCGGTCACCCGCAGCGTGTCGTTCATCCACAGCCTGCGGACCAGCGCCGGGTCGCACGAGCGGCTGGCGGTCGTGGAGCTGTTCGGCCGCTACAGCGGCGAGACGTCGCTGATCTCGGCATACCTTGCTGGCGTCGACCGGGCGATCATCTCCGAGATTCCGTTCTCCATCGACCGACTCGCCGAGCTGCTGATGGCCGACAAGCGCGCCAACCCCAGCCGCTACGCCATGGTCACGATCTCCGAGGGCGCGACCCTCGACGGCGGCGAGCTGCAGCTGTCCGGCGACGAGGACGCCTACGGCCACCGCAAGCTCGGCGGCATCGGTGCGCTGACCGGTGATCTGCTCAAGGCGCGGACCGGCGAAGGAATCATCGCGCAGCAGGTCGGCTACCTGATGCGCTCTGGTAACCCCGACTCGTTGGACCTGATGGTCGCCACCAACTACGCGGTGATGGCCGCCGACCTGGCGGTGTCGGGCTCGCGGGGGCGGATGGTCGCGCTGCGCAATGGCAGCTACACCAACGTCCCCATTTCGGTGACCAGCCAGGGAGCACGGCGGGTGGACGTTGACGCGCTGTACGACGCCGAGAACTACCGCCCAAAGGTCCGCGACGTTGGCGGCAAGCCGATGTTCCTGTACTAGACACCGAGTAAGTAGCGTGCGCTACTCGACCAGATACCGAGTAAGTAGCGTGCGCTACTCGACCAGATACCGAGTAAGTAGCGTGTACTACTCGACCAGATACCGAGTAAGTAGCGTGTACTACTCGACCAGATACCGAGTAAGTAGCGTGCGCTAGTCGGTGCGCCTTGTTTGGCTGCAGCGGGGGCGCTGAGTGTAAGAAGGGGCGGGGCGGCGGTGTTGGACAGGGTGTGAGCGACCGCTTCGAGGACGTCTTCCGGACCCGCTACGGCGAGGTCTACGGGCTGGCCTGGCGGGTGCTCGGTGATCGCGGCGAGGCCGAGGACGCCGCGCAGGACGCGTTCGCCAAGCTCGCTGGCTCGGCGGTGCTCGACCGCCCCGACGGCGAGGTCGCCGCGTGGCTGCGGCGCGTGACGATCAACGACTGCTTCAACCGAGTCCGCGGGCGCCGCCGGGCACGGGAACGGGTGGACCGCACCGCGCGCCTGGAGCCGTTGGCCGAAGCCGACGGCTCCGGCCCACTGTTGGCGGTGCTGCGCTCCGAGGAGCAAGCCGAGGTCCGCGCCGCCCTCGCCGGGCTGCCCGAACGCCAGCGCGCCACCCTGCTGCTGCGCCACAGCGGCTACCGCTACGCCGAGATCGCCCAAACCCTGGACATCGCCATCGGCTCGGTCGGCGTCCTGCTCGCCCGCGCCGAGCGCGCCTTTCGCACCGCCTACGAGGAGACCACCGCATGACCGCCTGCCTTGACACCGCGACGCTGCGCAGCGGGCTGGACATGCCCGACGCCACGCTCGACGAGCACCTCGCCATCTGCGACGACTGCCGGGCGGTGTCGCGCGGGCTGCGCGACGACGCTGTATTCGCCGGGGCACTGCTGCGGCCGCTGGAGCCCGAGGCGCTGCCCGATGTGGCGGCCACCGAGGCCGCGCTGCACAAGGTGCGGTCC
>JACCVM010000163.1 GCA_013698135.1 Euzebyaceae bacterium
AAGTTGGCCGGACGCCCGCCTTCCTGGTTCACCACGTCCAGGGTCGACATCACCAGGCCGGCGCCGTTGCCCATGATCCCGATGTCGCCGTCCAGCTTGACGTACTGCAAACCGTTTGCCCGAGCACGCGCCTCCAGCGAGTCGCCCTGATCGGCGTCGTCGAGCTCGGCCAGATCAGGGTGGCGGAACAGCGCGTTGTTGTCGATCGACACCTTGGAGTCCAGGGCGATGATGCGGTCGTCGCCCGTGCGAACCAGTGGATTGACCTCGAACAGGGTGGCGTCGGACTCCACAAAGCCGGCGTACAGGCGCACCAGCAGGTCAGCGGCGGCGTCCAGCACGGCGCCGGGCAGACCGGCGCGTTGGATGATGTCGCGGGCGCCGTCGGCGTTCAGCCCTACGGTCGGGTCGACGTCGGCCTTGACGACCTTCTCGGGGTTGGTGCGGTTGACCTGCTCGATCTCGACCCCGCCCTCGACCGAGGCGATGATCTTGTAGCCCTTGCTGACGCGGTCGTGCAGCACCGACAGGTAGTACTCCTCGCCGATGTCGCTGGCGGGTTCGACGAGGACCTTTCCGACGACGTGGCCCTTGATGTCCAGTCCCAGGATCGCCTCGGCGGCGGCGCGGGCAGCGTCGGGGTCGGCGCAGTACTTGACGCCACCGGCCTTCCCCCGTCCGCCGGTCAGGACCTGGGCTTTGACCATCACCGGCACGCCGGCCTGCTCGGCGAGGCGCTGCGCCTCGTCTGGGGTTGTGGCGACGTCGCCCCGCGGGCTGGTCGGGATGCCCAGCCGGCGAAACAGCTCCTTGCCCTGGTACTCCATCAGATCCATCGCACGGGTCCTCCTGATCGCTGGTCGGCGCGCACGGCGCCGTCAGTCGCGTGGCGGTACGTGGGCATTGACCCACTCGACGATCTCGGTGGTACGAGCGCCGGGGGTGAAGACCTCGGCGACGCCTTGGCGCTTCAGTTCTTCGATGTCGCCGCGGGGAACGATGCCGCCGCCGAAGACGACGATGTCGGCGGCGTCGCGCTCGGCCAGTGCCGCAACCACCTTGGGGAACAGCGTCATGTGGGCACCGGACAGCACCGATAAGCCGATGGCCTGGACGTCCTCCTGAAGCGCCGCCTCGACGATCTGCTCGGGCGTCTGGTGCAGGCCGCTGTAGACCACCTCGATGCCGCCGTCGCGCAGCGCCCTGGCCACGATCTTCGCCCCGCGGTCGTGCCCGTCCAACCCGGGCTTGCCGATGAGCACGCGGATGGCCAAGGCAGGCGTCTCCTCAACAGGGCAGGGGCAGGCAAGGGTGGAGCGAGCATAGCCGCCGCCGCGATTGGTCCCCAATACTGGCCGGGACGAGGCAGGCTGGGCGCGATGGACGAGCCGGACTTCGGGCCGCGAGGCTATCTACCCCAGCGAGCCGCAAGGCGTGCCCGCAAGATCGTGCTGCGCGAGCAGATGGGCCGCAGCTGGCTGCTGGCGGCGTTCGGGGCAACGGCGCTGGTGGCCGTGGCTGGGCTGGTCTTCGTGTTGGTAGCCGGTCGCGCGCCGGGTGAGCCGTTCTCACTGGCGGGCCTGGTCGACCGCGTGGCCCAAGGCGATGCGGGGATGGTCGGCAACGCCTTCGTGATCCGAGGAGGAGGATCGGTGCGGGCCTTCGTTCCACCGAAAGGGGAGGTCCAGTGGTGCGCCCAGACCGACCGGTTGGAAGCGGCCGACGGGCGGGTGTGGACGGCTGACGGGCGCCTGGTGGGCGGCAGGGGCCGCTCGCTGACGCCGCTGCGCAGCACCGTCTTCCAAGGCACCCTCTTCGTCGACCACGACACGCCCTTGCCGAGCCCGGCACCCGACGATCGCGGCGCTGTCCCCGGCTGCGGTTAGAAGAGCCCGTGGAACGCGCAGGAGAGCGCTGTTGCTCCTGCCTTGCGGGCCGGGCACGGATCAGGCGCGGATCAGCGGGGCGTAGGCCAGCAACAGCCGCTTTGTCCCATACTGGTCGAAGCGGATGAGGGCCTCCTCGCTGCCTGGGGTGCCCGTCAACTCGAGGATCTTGCCGGCCCCGAATGTGGGGTGGCGCACGCGATCACCAGGTCCGAAGGTCTCGTCGGCGTCGACCGCGCCGGGCCGGTACTGCGAGCCGACCCCTACCCTGGCGACGGCCCTGCGGCTGGGCCCGCCCCGGTCGTTGGAGCGCTGCTCGATCAGCTCCGCCGGCACCTCCTTGAGGAAGCGCGACGGTGGGTTGGCGTTGGTGGCGCCGAACAGCGTGCGGCTCCAGGCCGACGTCAGGTACAGCCGCTGCTCGGCGCGAGTCATCGCCACGTAGGCCAGGCGGCGCTCCTCTTCCAGCTCGTCGGGATCGCCCAGCGCCCGGTGGTGGGGGAACACCGAGTCCTCCATCCCCACCACGAACACGACCGGAAACTCCAGGCCTTTGGCGTTGTGCATCGTCATCAGGGTCAGCCGCGAGGTGTCGTCGCTGAGGTTGTCGGCGTCGCTGACCAACGACACGCGCTCCAAGAACTCGGCGAGGGTGGCGTCCGGCTGCAGGCCGGCGAAGTCCTCGGCGACGCCCGCGAGCTCGCGGACGTTCTCCACGCGACCCAGCGCCTCGACGGTGCGCTCGGCCTCCAGCTCGGTCAGGTAGCCGCTGCGCTCCCACGCCAGCTGCACGATGTCGCGCAGCTCCGGCTGCTCCTCGACCACGGTGGTGCGCAGCCCGTCGAGGAGCCGCACGAAGTCCAGCACCGCGCCGGTGGCGCGCGCTGACAGCTGCGGGTTCTCCTCGGCGCGCCGGCAGGCCTCGAGGAAGCCAACGCCCTCCCGCCCCGCGAACAGGTCCAGCGCCGCCTCGCTCTTCGCGCCGACGCCACGTCGCGGTACGTTCAGGACGCGCTTGGCGGCGATGTCATCGGCCGGGTTGACCAGCAGCTGCAGGTAGGCCAGCAGATCCTTGACTTCTTTGCGCTCGTAGAAGCGCGTGCCGCCGATCACCTGATAGGGCAGCCCGAGGCGGATCAGGACCTCCTCCAGCACCCGTGATTGCGCGTTGGTCCGGTAGAACACCGCGATGTCGCCGCGGCGATAGCCGTGCGGGTCTACCCGATCCCCGCCCCCCGGCGGCATTGACCCGCCGTCCTCGCCCGTCAGGCGGTCGACTTCCTCGGCCACGAAGGCCGCCTCGTCGTGCTCGTTGTCGGCGGTGTAGCGCGTGACCTTCACGCCATTGCCGGCGTCGGTCCACAGCTGCTTGGGTATCCGCTGCGTGTTGTTGGCGATGACGGCGTTGGCGGCGTCGAGGATGGTCTGGGTCGACCGGTAGTTGCGGTCCAGGGTGATGCGGCGTGCGTCAGGAAAGTCGCGCTCAAAGTCGAGGATGTTGCGGATATCCGCTCCACGGAACTTGTAGATGCTGTTGTGCACCAGCATCCCGTCCGCCAGATACGTGTGCGTGGGGTCGACCTCCAGGTCGTAGACGGGTCCCGAATACGGTTTCTGGCTCACGTCGGTCACCGGGGCTTCTATCAGCCAACCGCCGTCTTCGACGATCACATGCATGCCGGGATGCAGATGCGACAGCGGTGTGAAGTCGAAGTGCACCTGATCGATCAGGGCGCGCCGTTTGACTTCCAAGCCACCCTCGGACGCGATGGCTCGCACGAAGGTCAGCGCGTCGGAGTACTTGGTCCGCGACACCTCGAGCTTGTGCCCGCCCTTACCATTTGGGCGCACGGGGAAGCCGGCCTCTCGAAGTCGCTCGGCGACGTCGACGCGAGTCGAGCACCACTGGATGCGGTGCATACCGGTCGGTCCGCGTGGATCACCGAACATCAGCAGCGTCACGGTCTGACGACGGCGACCATTTGCGGTGCGGTAGTGCGGAAAGTCTGGGTGCAGATCCAGGGCCTGCATGAGTTCCTTGGCACGCGTCGCCGTGTCAAGGGCGCCGTAGAGGCGTCGCAGCCGAGGTTCGTCCATCCGCAGATTACGGCCCATGCCGTGGAACAACGCCGTCGGAAGGCCGTACTCGGCGGCGTAGTAAGCTTCCCAATACGCCGCCTCTGCCGAGCTGTCGCAGATGCGCAGAACCCACACACGATCCGCGTGTTCCTGGTTGATGCGCACGACATAGCCCGGCTCAGGAGGGCGACCCTTCATCGGGGGCCGGGCGCCCAAGGTGTGACCGATGCGGTAGCCCCGGTCTTCCCGGTACATCAGGTACACGAAGTGCCGGTCTGGCTGTGGCGGGACACGGGCCAGCACGATGTGGTGGGGCGTCCCCCGGATTGCCCGACCGCCGGCTTGAACGACCCACAGGTTGCCGTCGTAGTGTCCCGGCATCACGGCGGTGACCCTGCCGGGGGCGGGCACCGCGCGACCGCAAGTACCGATGACTTCATCCCCCTGTTGCACCCGCTCGATCGGGACCGGACCGCTGCGGGTGCTGATCAGGGTCCCTGCGGGCAGGCACTGATCCCCGTCGCCCACGACGGTCAGGTTGCGGTGGCCCCACGACAGCAGGCGCACCATCTCGTACTGGGCACGGTTGGTGTCCTGCCATTCGTCGACCAGGACCTGCTCGAACTGCTGGCGGTAGCGCGCCAGGACGTCGTCGAACAGCTCGAAGATCTCGACGGTCTTGACCAGGAGGTCGTCGAAGTCGAAGGCGCTGGCGCGGTGGAGTCGCTCCTGATACAGCCGGTAGACGTCGGCGACCTGTTTGTCGTACCAGGTCTCGGCGCGCAGGGCGAAGGTGTCGAAGTCGATGACCTCGTTCTTGGCGTTGGAGATCACCGCGGCCGCGCCGCGCGGCGTCACCCGCTTGGGGTCGATGCCGAGGTCCTTGATGCACAGGCCGACCAGGCGAGTCGAGTCCGCGGCGTCATAGATGGTGAACGACCGTTCGTAGCCGAGCCGGGGTGCTTCGGCTCGCAGCAGCCGCGCGCAGGCCGAGTGGAAGGTCGACACCCACATGCCGCCCCACGGGCGGGCGCGGGCAACACCGTGCTCGTCGCGGTCTATCCCCACCAGCCGGTCACCGACGAGCCGGCCCACCCGGTCCTTCATCTGCGAGGCGGCCTTATTGGTGAAGGTGATCGCCAGGATCGCGTGCGGGTTCACCCGGCGATGCTGGATCAGATGCGCGATCCGGTGCGTCAGCACCCGGGTCTTGCCCGACCCCGCGCCGGCCACGATCAGCAGCGGTCCACCGTCGTGCAGTACCGCCTCACGCTGCTCGGGGTTGAGGCCCTCCAACAGCGCCTGATCGGCGTCGTTGGAGGTGGACAGATCGGTCACACGGCGAGTCTATCGATGACCTGCGACCCGCTGGCCCCCGGCGGCGAGGTGACGATGACGACGAACGCCCTCACACAGACCCAGACCCTCGCTGAAGTCGAGTCGGTCCTGCGCAGGCTGCTTCCCCCAGGCTGGACACTTGCGGTCGAGCGAAAACCGGTAGGGCAGTGCGGCTGGCGACCGGACGTCATGCTGTCCATCGCCTCTTCCGCCGGCGAGCGAGTCGTGTTCGTCGGCGAGGTCAAGCGCAACGGCGACGCCCGCCAGATCAGCGACGCCCTCGACCACCTCCGCTCCCACCTCGACGCCGTGAGCGACACGAGACCGATGTTCATCGCTCCCTGGCTCAGCGCCCGTGCCCGCCAAGCGCTCGC
>JACCVM010000134.1 GCA_013698135.1 Euzebyaceae bacterium
GCGACACCTCGCCGAGCCCGGTCTCCTACCGCTTCGGGAGGAGCGACCGCGCGTACCTGGTTCCCAGTGTGACCCACCTCGCAAGTTGCCGCTTCGTAGCGACGTCGCGGGACTCGACGCGTAACCACCCGTGCATCGCTCGACCGCGCATCTCCATGAACCGAGCATTCGTCGTCTCGGCGAGCACGTCGGACTGCGCGGGATCCACTCGGACAAGGATGCCGCCCTGACCGCTGGCCGCGACCGCCATGTTGCCTGCGACGAGGAATGCGAGCCCGCCGAACATCTTCCTCTCGGTCAGATCTGGCTCGCCAGCCAACAGCTCGCGGATGCGCTCTGCCAAGTCCTCGTCATAGGCCATGGCACATCGTACGAACGCAGCGCGACCGACTCTCAGCCGGCGATCGGGGCAGCTCCAAGCTGCCCACCGCCCTCGAACAGCACCACGCCCGAGCCAAGTCAGGCCCGGGCGTGGCGCAGGCGATGCGCCTGACCTGCCCATCGGCGTTGACCTGCAAAGTCAGCGCAAGAATCAGGCGCAGGGCAGCAGGTACTGCTGCGAGCGCACGTGTCGCAGGAGACGACTAGCACCGCTGGCGGTGTCCACCAGCCGGGCCTGGGCGCAGATCCACCCAGCTGCTCCCCCATCGCGGGGCAGCAGCACGCCGTCGAACCGGTACAAGCCCAGCACGGTGGCGGCCCGTCACAGCATCACCGCCTGGGCCACCCAGGCCTGCGCACCCCCGCTCGTGGCGGCCCCCGAGACCACTGTGGGCATCCTGATGCCTGACCCTAGAGGTCCCGCGCCCAGTTCTGCCCGACGAGGTCGTGGCCGAAGCTGTGGTGGGCTTCCCCCTCGACGAGCGCGAACCCGGCCGCCTGGTAGATCCGCCGCGCCGAGCCCAGCACGTCGTTGGTCCACAACGTGATCCGCCGGTAGCCGGCGTCACGCGCAAAGCCGATGCAGGTGTCCACCAGGCGGGCGCCCAGGCCGTGACCACGGGCGGCAGGATCCACCACCAGGATCCGCAGCTTCGCCGCCGTCTCGTCGTCGCCCGCGACGCAGAAGACGCATCCGGCGCGCTGCCCGTCGACCTCGGCGATCCAGGCCGCCTCCCGCGACGGGTCGTGGTCGTGGTCGCCGGCGTAGTCCGCCACGATCCGTGCCACAAGGGCCTCGAAGCTGGTGTCCCAACCGAACTCGGCCGCGTAGATCTCGCCGCTGGGTGAGGTCGACGGTGTGCCCGACGGCCGACGGATGTACTTCGTCGGACCCGACGGGCACTTCCTCGAGCTGCTGAACGCACGGTACGCCTGGGAGACCTGACGGCGCTCGATCGACGGGCGGGCGGTGGGTTCGCCCGTCCCGGTCAGACCGGGTCTGCAGGTGAACGGCCAGCCGCCAGGCACCACTCGCACGCACGTAGGTGCTGTTGAACAGCGCCGTGTAGGCGCCTCCCGTCACGGGTGCGCGATCGCTCGGTACGCGACGACGGGGCTGTCCTCGGGAAGGACGAGCACCTGCTCGCCGGTGAGCTCAATGGTGCTCGCGAACGGACGCCCGAGGCGGCTGAGCACGTGCTGGTGCTGTGGTGGCGAGACGGCCGTCGCCCAGATTGTGCCGACGCCTTTGTCCTGTTTGAGCCTAGAAAGCGGGTTGGTGGTTGAGGACCTCTATGCCTGTCGGGGTGGAGAAGACTTGTTCCTATTCGAACCTCGCCGAGCTGCGAGACCGGAGCGGCAAGTTCGCGGCTTGCATGGCCTGATCCGAGGCCGTGGCTGCGGGTATTGCGCCACACCTACCTCTCGACTGTCGCGCCTCTGCAGCCGAATGCCGCCCGACGCAGTCCATCGGAACTCAGCCCGCTCAGCCACTACCTGAAGGATGGGTGCCCTTGGGCGTTGTCGTCATGCCGGCACCTGACTGAATCGAGCGTGAGATAGTCGGGCGTGCGGGTGGTGGGTAGCCCTGCGAGCGCCTCTCCGTCACCATGTCTGCTCCGTTGAGCCCCGCGGCCTGCAGCGCCGACGCGAGGTCCGCGTGACGGGTGTACGCCGAGACCTGGGCTCCATCAACGCGGAACCGTGAGGCCAGCACGACACGGTCCTGCTTGGCTCCCGATTCCACATCGACCCACTGGGCGGCTTGCTCAACGACGACGCTGCCGTCGGACCCGCAGAACCATCGCAGCGCTCGGCTCGAGAAGCCCGCTCGTTGGAGCCACCCTGAGAGGACCGCGCGCTCCGTCGGCCCGCTCCCGCGCGGCCCGCTGATCTCCACGACCGGGGTCGTCAACTGCTCCAGCCGGAGCCCATCCGCGTTGTTGACAGCCTCGAGCCATTCCTCCACAACGGCAAGTGCACCGCCCGCCATAGTTCGTTCCTCTCCCCTCGTCACCGGCGGATCCGAGCGGTAGCGATGGTCCGAAAGACCTGGTATGGCACTCTCCGTCGGTTGACATCGGTCGCTGTGCGCACGCCGATCTGGCCGCCCTGGACTCTACCTGCGCTCTGCGCTCAGATGGCACGGCTGGGGAACCGTCCCCGAACCAGTAGGCAACCGCCGGTATGACTATGCGTCGGTCTGCTCGGAAACCGACCCCCGCGAAGTCGGCTACCGCGCGGCGCGGAACGTCGCAGCCCGAACGGCGCTTGGGATCCGCATGGATCTCGCTGTGTCCGCAGATCGGAGGTGTGACGCCATGCGCAGGAGGTGCACAACAATGATCTGACGCCCTCCCCTCCTTCGCCGGTCACCCCCCATCCGGGACGGGCACTCGCGTGTTCGAGCCTGCGAGCCTGTTTCCTCGGCGCCCGCGAGCCTGCGATCAAGCCTCGCCGCCGGTAAAGGTCGTACGTCTTCGCCTCGCTGCGGGCGCTCCACCTTGACCTCTTGGTCGGCTCGGGCAAGCAACAGCCGCCGGCATGAATCCCATAGGGCTATGGTAGGGCTATGCGAACCCAGACGATGGTGCAGCTGAACCGGACGCTCCTCGAGCTCCTCGATGCGAGGGCGGCTCGGGACGGCGTCTCACGGTCGCAGCTGATCCGCGACGCTGTCGAGTCCTACCTCGACGAGGACGCGGAGGCGGCCGCGCTCCAGCGCGTCGTCGAGGGGTATGCCTGCACGCCCGAGACCGACGAGGAGTTGCGCAACGCCCACGATGACGCCCGCGCCCTCGTCGAGGAGGAGCCGTGGTAGCCCGCGGCGAGGTGCACTGGCTGGAGGTGGAGGACGACAAGCGCCGTCCGGTGCTGGTGCTCTCACCCGACCCGCTCGTCGCCGCCTTGCGCAAGGTGCTCGTGGTGCCGCTGACCACCACCGTCCGGAACGTCCCGACAGAGGTCTCGCTGGGGCCGGGGGACGGTGTGCCGAGGGAGTCGGCGGCCAACTGCAACGACGTGCGCGCCGTTCCCCGAACGCTGCTGGTGGAACGCGTCGCGACACTCGGCCAAGACCGTATGCTCGAGGTCTGCGCCGCCCTGCGACGTGCGACCGGCTGCTGAGCGGGCTCCGCACTCGGCAGGGGACGACACCCAGAAGTCGGCCCGCCAGCCGATCGACAGCGTTCGAAGGGCCATACGAGCTGCTCAGCCGCCGAGGTCACGACGATGGCCACGTTGAGGACCAGCTTCACCGCCACCCACCAGTAGCGGATCAGCCCGTACTTCGACCCATGGCTCAGCACGACGCCCGTCGTCAGCGCCACCAGACCCGCCGCGAGCAGCCACACGGTGAACATGCCGATCGCGACCAATGCCACTGCGGGCCCCTGCTGGTCCCGGGGTGAACACGGCGAGCACGACCACGCCCGGCACGACGTCGATGCCCAGCCACGCACCGCTGGCGGCGGTGTGCACCAGCAGCACGGTCTTGCGGGTGCGCCCGTGGAAGGCGCCAGTGGCTCGCCGACATCCTCGACGCCCGGCCATGGCGACGTTCCTCGAGGGGTCCCTGGCCGAGGCGCTGTCGGCCCTCGGACGCGAGGACGACGCGCTCGACGACGCGCGAGCCGCCCTCGCGCATCGCCCTGTGCGTCTCGCGTGCGGGGACGCCCACGGCGCCGAGCCCTCCGTGACCCACGCCCTCGGAGAAGGATCGCCGCTCGCCCACCACGAGGCCCGTCTGGCCGCAGAGCTCTCCGCGGCACACCTGGGGGAGCTGGCGCGCGAGTGACGGGACCCCGGGCCGGCAGCTGACCTGCCAGCGGCAGGTCGTGCCGGCCCTCGTGCAGCGCCAGCGCTCGACGGACTTGTCGGCCCGCTCCTGCGCGGTCAGGCATGGAGGGCATCGAGGCGGCTCACGCGATCCGCCAGGATCATCCCGACATCGCCCTCCGACCAAGAAGGCGACGACCACGACTGGATCGCCGCCGGGAGGTCTGGTGCAGCGCAGGTGGGCGGGCCGGGCTTGCAACGAACCCGGTGGGCGGACGTCCGGCTCAGGCAGTGGCGACGATGTAGCGGAAGGCGTTGTCGTGGCGAGGTGCCGTCGTGCCGGATGCCCGACTCGAGCGCGGTCCGGATGGTGGCCTCGACCGCGTCGCGCCAGCCGGCGTCGAGCAGCCTCGTGCCGCTGTCGGCGCCGACGGCGTCGAGGACCAGAGCCGCCCGGGGGCTCCGAGTTCGAATACGGAAGTCTTGTGGAGCTGAGGGGAATCGAACCCCTGACCTCCTCGATGCGACCGAGGCGCTCTACCAATTGAGCTACAGCCCCCTGGGAAGGCCGCATGGTAGCAGCCTCCCGCGTCGGCTCGACTAGCCGCCGAGGACCTCGTGACGGTGGGCATCGAGGGCG
>JACCVM010000202.1 GCA_013698135.1 Euzebyaceae bacterium
GTTCCAGGGCGCTGAGCAGCCCGGGGGCGGCATCGCTGATGCTGAGCAGGGGTGGGCGCAGCCCACGGCGCTTCAGCTCATCCAGGAAGTCCGCCCAGGCGTCCGTGGACTCACTACCAGCCGGTGCCAACCCGAGGAGGACCGGAGCACCCTGGGTGGTGATGCCCCACGCGGCCAGCACCGGTTCGGCGCGGGCCCCGTCGTGCATCTTGAAGAACGAGCCGTCCAGGAACAGGTAGTCCAGCGCCAGGTCGCTCAGGCCGCGTTCGGCCCAGCGGGCGAACTCGGTCTTGATGGCCCCGCAGACCCGCGACACCGTCGACTTGCTCAACACCGCCTCAGCGCCGAGCGCATCGGCCAACGTGGCCTCGACGTCCCGGTCGGACAGGCCACGGACGTACCCGGCGATGACCAGTGACTCCAACGCGTTGGTCCTGCTCACGCCGGCGCCGAACAGTCGCGAGGCGAACCTCTCGGTCGTACCGCGCAGCTTGGGACGCTGGACCGTGACCGGTCCGGCGGTGGTCTTGATCGTGGTCGGACAGAACCCGTTCCGGCTGCCGACGCGGGCGTCCGCGACCCGCGCGACGCGCTCGTAGCGGGCCCGACCGAGGAACTCCTCGACCTCGGCTTCGACCGCGGTCTGGATGATCAGGCGGGCACCCAGGCGGGCGACCTGCTCAAGGGTCTTGGCCAGGTCGATGCCCTCGGTGAACAGGGCATCGATCTCGTGACGGATCTTCTCGGTGGGCGATACTGGTACGGACACGGGCGTGGGTCCTTCCTCGGGAGCTTGGCGGCTATCGAGGCGAACCTACGTCCGTTGTCATTTACACCGAGGATGAGACGCGACCGCGCCCTGCTTGAAGTCCTCATCGAACTTGCGTCTCGACTCTGCCATCGCCGCCTCCTCATTGACGATGTCTCCACGCTACGAGGGGAAGCCCTATACCCAGACGCCTCTGCGGGGGCTTGCTGGAGGTCGGCATAGAGGTGGGCGAGGACCGATCGTACGAGCTGCGGCCCCTCGCCTCGGCCGCTATTAGCCCGCAGGGCGGAGGGGGCGGGCCCAGGCGGTTGCTGCTCGGGCGGGGTTGAGGGTCCAGGTGGTGGTGTCGGTGGTGCCGGCGGTGGGCAGTGTCTGGTCTGCGAGCTCGGCGTACTGCCCGCCGGCTTCCTGGAAGCGGCTGGTCCATCCGGGCGTCAGGGTGGTGCCGACGGTCATGGAGTCGGTGCCGATGCCGCTGATCAGCATCGCTCCGGGCCGGGTGGTGGTGGTGGTGGGCAGGGTGATGGTCGTGGCCGTGTAGGTCGTGTCGGTGCGGGTGACGGCGGGACCGTCGAAGACGGTCGTGGTGTCGACACCGCGGTAGGCGGTGACCCCGGCGCCCCACTTCTGCGGGGCGGACAGCTCCCAGGTCCAGGTCGTGGGTTCGGTGGCTGCGTTGGTGACCACGCGGTAGTAGGCGAACACGGTGGCGCCGGTGCTGATAGGCAGGTTGGAGGGCAGGACACTGGTCCACCCGGCCGGGACCTGCTTCATCGACGGTCGGAGGTCGGCGTTGATCTGGGCGATGACGACGTCGCCGTCGGCCAGACCAGCGGGGCGGGCCAGGGTGACGTCGGCCCGGGCCGTGGTTGCCGAGGACGACGCAGCGCCGACGACACTGACAGCAGGAGCCGTGGGGGGTGGCGGCTCGTCGACCGTGACCAGGCCCGTCGCGGTCCGGGTGCTCGACCCGGACGCGTTGGACGCGGTCAGCTGCACCGAGTACGTGCCCGGCACGGAGTACGTGTGTGTCGGGTGCTGGGCGGTGCTCGTACCACCGTCGCCGAAGTCCCACGCCCACGACGACGGCGAGCCTGTCGAGCTGTCCGTGAAGGACACCGCCAACGGCGCCACCCCCGACGTCGAGGACACCGAGAAACCCGCCACCGGAGCAGACGTCTCCGGCTGTCCGGCGAGAGTGTCCGAGAACCAGTACCGGCGGGTCGAGTCATTGCTGGCAAGCAGCACGACGCCGCTGCGGCTGTCGACGGTCTGCTTGGCAGCCGTGACGTTGTTGAGGTTCGGGGAAGCAGAGTCGCGCATCACCGGCGTCCCGCGCCCGGCGGCGAAGGACAAGGACCCCATCGGGGAGCTCTTGCGGAAGATGGTGCCGGCGGAGCCGCTGAAAGGGCACCCGCTGTCGGGAGCGGTGGCGTACACGTGGACCATCTGGTTGGCGGAGTCGAGTACGAGCACAGGCCGGGTGTGGCAGTCCGACACCGTGCCGAACGTCGCCCGGCTCCATGCCTTGCTGTTGCGGTCACGGGCGAGCACGACGATCTGCGGTGCCTTGGAGTCCTTGCTGGCGTCCAGGCTGGTCTTCAGGACCGCGTAGACCCGGCCTGAATCGTCGCTCTGCAGAGTCTTGATGTTCAGGTGGTCGTCCGCCTGATTCGGTCCCGGCACGGTCACGGTCGTCCGCGCCCCCCAGATGTCGAGAGGCGCGCCGTCATCACGGGACACGAAGTAGACGGCCGAGTCGCTCTGACTGCTCCACATGATGCCGGTCTGGCCGGCGAACGTGGTGATCGTGGAGATGTCGTCCGCGTCAAGACCCGTGGCACCTGCTACGGGCAGAACGCTCGGCGAATGCCACGTCTCCCCGGACGTGGTGGACGCAGCGACGTACACGGACTGGGCCTGCGTCCACGTAGCCCACAGCCGGCCCGCGCCGTCCTTGTCGATGGTCAGCGTCTCGCTGGAGACGTCATTGATCGCGGTGGGAAAACCAGGGTCCAGCGCATAGCGGCGCTGGGCGGGGTCGTACGTGTAGCGAGTGAGCAGTGCCGGCGAACCCTTTGTGTTGCTCGCGCTGCTGCTGGCGGTCGCGTGCGAGGCGATGTACAGCCGTGACCCGTCGGCCAGCGTGTCCGCGCGGCTGTTCGTCCGTGAGTCGACGACGGTTCCGGTGTCCATCCAGGCCTGGGCGGGCCTGTCGAGGTAGTGGATCCGCCACGTGCGGCTCGCGGAATGGAACATAGGCGTCCACCACCGGCCGTCGTGCCACCACAGCTTGCTCTCCGGCTTCTCACCGGTAGGAGCTGCACCTGCCCCTACGGTGGAGGGGCCGAGAACACCGACATCACCTGTGGCGGCGGAGGCCAGCGACGCGAACAGGGCCGACGCCATCAGCACCACCGTCACGACCGTGGCGACCGCGGACAGGGCCGCCCGTCGCGCCGTCATCCCTCGCATGCCGCCGCCTCTTCTCTTGCGCCCGTGTCACCCAGACAGCAGGTCGGATCGTCGTCCCAGGAGTTTCTCACCCGCAGGCCGAGAGTTGCGCCGGTGAGGGAGAATGGGGGACCCGCAGACTCCCATGCTGCCAGCAGGAAAGACGCCCGCGCCGCCCTCGATCACCGTCGTCATCTGCGTCTACACAGAGCGCCGGTGGAGCGAGATGCTCGCCGCGGTGGGGTCCGCGCTGGCACAGAGCCTGCCACCGTCTGAGGTCGTCGTCG
>JACCVM010000228.1 GCA_013698135.1 Euzebyaceae bacterium
GAGTGGAAGACCAGCGCGCATCTTGGTCGGCACGAGCCCCGCGTCCGGCCACATCCGGCCGGGCCTTCCCATAGCACGCGAGCTCGTCGCCCGCGGGCACGACGTCGTCTGGTACACGAGCGACCGCGGCTGGGCCTTTCGACCTCTGTGACGTTGCATGGGGCGCGGGCGACGCCGGCCGTCACCTGTCCGCTGCACCGCCGCCGCAACCCGGGGGCGTTGCATTGTCCGGCCCGCTTGTGGGATGCCCGGTCCCGCCGGATATGGCCACTCTTACGGTTGCCAGAGATCGGCAAGGCAGAGCGCCGTCGGCGGCTCGGGGGTTATGAGGAAGTCCCTTGCCGGCGCCAGGGGCCGCTCCATATGGGGGTGCTCGCGATGAGGAGGTAAGGGACAGCAAAGGCGGCGAAGACGGTGCGGATGGGCAAGACCTCGGCGAGGTAGCCGGCGGCGATGGTTCCGGCGGGCACAGCGGTGAGAGTAGCCGCGCTGATGGTTGCGAAGACCCGGCCACGCAGCTGCTCGGGGACACGCTCGTAGAGCAGGGCGTCCATGATCGGGTTGATGGGACCGGCGCCCAGGCCGGCGATGAGCATGACGGCGAGCAGGACCAGGAGCTCACCGCCGAGGGCGAAGGCGATGAAGCGGCTGCCGAGGAGTAGGAAGCCGGCCACGAACACGGCACGGCGGGCCAGGCGGTGTCCGACGACGCCGAACGCGACGGTCCCACCGAACGCTCCTAGGCCCAGCCCGCCCATTAGCAGACCGAGGTCGGCGGCGCCGCCGAGGAACTGGTCGGCGTAGACGGGCGCGATCACCACCGTGGTGCCGTCGATGGCGTTGAGCAACAGCATCACGACGACGGTGACGCGGACAAGGGGCTCAGCTGCGATGAACGAGAGGCCCTCCCTGACCTCGCTGAGGTACGCACGCAGGGCCAGCGGTTGGCTGGCGGTGCCGGGCAGTGGGTCCGTTGGCACGGCGACGAACGTGAGTACAGCTGACACGACAAACGTCGCCGCGTTCACCCATAAGACGTTGGCCGGGCCGATGAAGGCGATGAGCGCACCGGCGATGGGACCGCCGAGCAGCAGACCAGCCCGGTCCGCGCCGTCGTAGGCGCTGGTTGCGCGTTCCAACGCCGTTCCCGCAAGGGTGACCAGGCGCGGATACAGCGCCTTGCGAGCGCTGCGCCCCGGCGCGTCGAGCAGCGAGCCGAGGAACACCAACGTGACGAGCAGCCAGAAGGGCAACCCGACGGTGAAGAAGAGCAGCGGGATCATCGCGGTGGTCCCACCGCTGGCAAGGTCGGACCACAGGCTGGAGCGGCGGTGCCCGAAGCGGTCGATGAGCCCCCCACCCCAAATGCCGGCGATGATCGCCGGCACGGTGATGGCCACGCCGATCACACCGGTTTGGGTGGCGCTACCCGTGGTCTCCAGCACGAACCAAGGCACCGCAAGGCGGGCCATCATGTCCCCAGTCACTGACACGCCGTTGGCCGTGAGCAAGGCGGCCATAGGCCACTTCGTCGAGCGCTGTGCGGTGGTGTCGACGTCTTGGCTCACTGCCCGTCGGCCTGGGGCTGGGGGCCGGCAGCGGGGAAGCCTCGCAGGACGAGCCGGAACGCGACCGCGTCATCGGGTGCGTCGCGCCGCTTGTCGGTGTACTCGTCGAGCATCGCGTCGATGCGCTGCCACAGGTCGCGCGCCTCCGCCGGGGTGAGGGACAGAAACCGGTTGTCGATCAAGCACCCGCGCCGAAGGTCGGAGGGCAGTCGATCCCGCCGTCGCAAGAAGTCCCGCACCCACTGTTCTCCGCGCAGCACGATCTGCTCGGTGAACAGGTTGGCGGCCGCGCGCGCCGACTCGCTGCCCAACGTCTCGCTCTCCACGCGGAGCCGGTCCACCCTGGCTCGCCACGGGCGCTCACGTCCACGCCCCCCTTCGGCTTCCTCGACCAGGCCCCAGCGCGCGAGGCTGCGCAGGTGGTAAGAGCACGCCGAAGGGGACAAGCCGGCGTGCTCGGCGCATTGCGTCGCGGTGGCGGTCTCCTGCTGCTGAAGCAGCTCCAGGATCGCCAACCTGGCGGGATGGGCGACGGCGCGCAGCGCCCGCGGGTCCGTCAGCCGTCCCTGCTCGTCGAAAGACATATTTCGAAGCATATGCTTCGAGCGCACCTGAGTCCAGAGGGAGCTAGCTTGGGCGGCCGGCGTTGAGTTGATGTTGTTGCGATCGTGTTCGGGGGGTCCTGCGGGTTTTGTGTGTTTCGGGGCGTTGAGGGCTGTCTGGGCGCAGCGCTTCGCGGCCGGAGCGGTTCCGGAGCGGTGTGGGTGGGGTCGTGGCGGACGCGGGGCGGCGGACTACCGGTCAGCCGGGCGCGGGGATCGCCCCGGATCGCGGTGAGCGCGCTGGTGAGCGCGTCGGCCCACGGCCAGTTGGCGGACGCGCGTAGCCGCAGCCGGCGGGCGGAGGACACCAGCCGGGCTGGCATGGTGAGCAGCTTGCGGCGCAGCGAGCCGACGGTCGCGGCCGACCAGTCGGCGCCGGCGGCGGTCAGCGTGTGGCGGCCCAGGTTGTGGGCCAGCACGGCCAGGCCCAGCCAGGCGGCGTTGGCGGTGAACTTGCCTGACGGCAGGTGCGCCAGCGGCCCGTCTTTGAGGTCGCGGATGACCAGCTCGACGCGGGCGTGAGCGCGGTGGTGGGCCTCCAACGCGAGGGTGTCGCCGTCGCGGTCGGTGACCAGCGCCGTGATGGTCGAACACCACGTCCAGCGCCAGTTGCGAACCGGGGGTGGGGACGCACCCGGCGCACGATCAGGCGGACCTCAACGGCGTCGGGTTTGTTGGACTTGAACGCCGTGTAGGTGGTCTCGGCGACGTCAGCGCCGCCGTCCATCCAGTAGGGGATCGGCGTCCACGCCGCCTCGGGGATCGCGTCGATCGCGGCGCGGATGGCGGTGTCTTGGCGCACGGTCACCGAGAAGCGGGCGTCCGCGGCGCGGCACGCGCCGACGAAGTGGCGGCTGTAGAACGCCGAGTCGGCGCGCACGGTCAACTCACCGGTCGCGCCGGCGGCGCGGACCCGCGACAACGTTTCGGCGGTGAAGGTCTTGGCGCCACGCGCGGAGGCGGCGTTGCCACCGCGCATCCGGCTGTGCACCACCTCACCGGTGTCAGCCAACGTCGCCAGCAGCGGGTGGTAGCCACGCACCTTGGTGTAGCCGAACTTGGCGCCCTGCTTGTTGATGCCGTAGGTCTGGCACACGCTGGAATCGATGTCGATGATCAATGACGCGGCCAGGTCGGTCGGGCCCAACCCGGCCGCCCACGCGCGCACCAGCGTCTGGCGGGTCACCGCGTCGAACTGGCGGATGTTGGACCAGGTGAACGCCCGCAGCCACGTCCCGATCGCGGACGGCGCCCGCACCTGGTCGAACAGCACTGGCGCCGCGCCGGCGCTCAGCACGTCCACGTCGTCGATGCTGTCCCCACCCGACTCTCGACCGAACGGCTTGACACTCGGAACAGCCGTAGGAAGAAATTCCTCGACAGCCCGCCACTTCCAGCGCCAAGGAACCGTCGGGTATCGGCGGCTTGGCCTCGGCAGTCGGTCGCTGCCTGTGAACGTCGCTGCTCTCGCGTTGTCTACCGGTAGCTGCTCGGCATGGCGGCCTCGGCGTTGGTCAGCAACTCCGCCGTCGGCGCAACCGCTGCTCGGGACGCGCCCCTGTCCACGAGGTCATATGGGTCCGCTCGTAGCCGATGTGGATGTGATCGTGGTGGTCGCAGTTGGTGAAATGGCCGGGGCTGGCGATGGCCAGGGGCGGGAGACGCTGCAGCCGGGATAGTCGCCGGGGGTCGACAGTTGCTGCAGGAGCGTGAGGGCACGAGCGTCGATGCGGCCGCGGCGGATGTCCTCGCGGCCGGCCTCGTAGATCTTCAGCCGCGGGTTCGCGAGAACGTCGGCGATCAAGTCGCCGCTAGCGGGCACGGCAACGGCCGGCGCCTCCGCGTATTCGGCGGCCTTGCCCAGGACGGTGTCGACGTACTCCCAGGA
>JACCVM010000241.1 GCA_013698135.1 Euzebyaceae bacterium
GCTGGCCGGCACCTTCCACGCTGCTGAGGGTCTCCACCAGCCGGTTGTGGGCGTCGACCTCGGCCTGCAGCGGAACCAAGGCGCGTTCCCGCGCGACCTCGGCCACGGCACCGCGAAGGTCGTGCAGCACCCGCCAGCGATGCCGGCGGGCGCCCATCCCAACCAGCCGGCGGCGCACCGCGGCGAAGATCAGCAGGCCGATGCCGCCGCCCACGGCCAGCAGCGTCGGCCACGGCAGCCGCCCCACAGCAGGGGTCGGCGGCTCGGGCAGCTGCAACCAGCCAACCAGGCCGAGCAGCGCCAACCAGATCACACCGACCAAGGTGGCGAGCTCGATTCCGGTGCCGACCACCCGCAGCAGCGACCACCACAGCCGCTTGCGGACGCCGTGGACGTCGACGAGGTCGAGTTTGCCCGCGATCACTCCTGGCAGGTCGGCGGCCATGGACTGCGCCGCCGTTCGAAGCCGGACCGGCCACGGGTACGGCAGATCGCTGGCGGCGGTGTCGGCCAGCTCCAGCACCGCGTGGCGCACGCCGACCGGCGACAGCTCACGGCTGGGAGGCGCCGGGCGGCGAAGGCGGCGCAACGGGGTGCGCAGTGATCGCAGCCTACCGAGCACCTTGCCGGTCAGCAGTGGCCGCGAGGCGTCGTCGGCGTCCTCGGTGTAGGTGCGGGCCCCCGCGTCGGCCAGAGACTCGACGCCCGCGGCGGCGGCCAGCGCGGACACCAGCCGGTCGGGTTGCAGTGTCGCGCTCTGCATCTCGCCGACCTGCGCCCGCAGCTTGCCGGCCAGCGTCTGCAGGTCGGCACTGATCCGCTCCGTCATGGCGCGCCGCTGGTGGACGTAGTCGGCCAACGTCGTGCGGAGGCGATCCAGGCCGACCCCGGTGCGCGCCGAGGTCACCAGCAGCTTGGCCCTGCCCAGACCCTCGGCGGCCAGCAGCTGGCGCAGATCGTCCGCCACGATCCCGGCCGCCTCGTTGCCCAGCTCGTCGACGCGGTTGAGGACCACCACCAGGACCTTGGCGTGCGCCGCCAGCCGCCGCAGGTAGTCGGCGTGCAACGCCCGCTGCGCGTATTTGAGGGGATCGACCACCCACACCAGCACATCCACTCGGGCGACGAACCGGTCGACCAGCAGGCGGTGATCGGCGGACACCGAGTCGTGATCGGGCAGGTCGAGCAGCACCAGCCCCTCCGGATACAGCCGGCTCGGCGCGACCTGGTGGCGGCGGCGCACCTGCAGCCAGTCCAGCACGCTCGCGGCGCCCTGCGGGTCGCCTACCGCCCAGGCGGTCACCTCGTCGGTGACGGGCCGGACGACGCCCGTGCGGGTCAGCGGCGCGCCGGCCAACGCGTTGAACAGCGACGACTTGCCGCTGCCGGTACCGCCGGCCAGCGCCACGACCACCGATCCGGGTCCGTTGGCGAGCCGCGCCTCGACCTTGTCCAACACCTCGCGGCCGGCGGCGACCGTGTCCGCGTCCAGCCGGTCGGTGGCCAGCGCCAGAGTCTCCTCCAGGTCGGACAGCCGCTGGTTGAGATCAGCCACCGCGCACCGCCATCAGCGCCTCGCCGGCGTCGGCGAGCTCATCGAGATGCTCCGGATCGGGCGCCACCTCGGCGACCATCGCCACGAACCTGCGGCGCTCATCGGCCAGCAGATCGTTGAAGCGCTGCAGCAGGTCGGCGCGGGCGTCGGCCACCAGTTTGCGCAGGTTCCCCTCGCCGAGCAGCTTGACGAGCAGACCCTGGTTGGCCGCTCCAGCGGCGGCGGCGATGCCGGCCTCGGCACCCGTGATGCCGGCGTGCGCCATGGCCAGCAGGATCGCCGAGGTGGCGGCGAGGCTGACGATGCCCGACACCACCCGCGCTTGCGCCCGCCGCTCGGCGCCCACCGAGGCGACGAGGGTGGCGACGTGCTGCTGCCAGTCGCGGATCGCGGAGGCCATGCGTTCGTCGAACTCGGATGAGCGGTACACAAGCCCCGGCTCGCGCTCGGTCAGCGACCGGCCCGCGGGGGTCGCCGACCAGGCGTCCACCACGGTGGTGGCGGCCAGATCGGCCAGCTGACCGGCGGTGGCGGTGACCGTGTCGGCGACCGCCACCCGCACCTGCTGTTCCAGCCGGCGCTCCTCGCCGATGAGCCCGGCGTTGGCCAGCAGCCCACGGATCCAAGCACGCGCCTGGCCGGTGGCGGCCTCGGTCAGCTTGAGGACTCGGCTGCCGCCCACGAAGCGGTCCCAACGGTCGACCACCTCCCCGCGCAACGGCATCCCTTCGTCCAATGAGGCGGCGAACTCCTCCTCGGCGCCGTCATAGGCGTGGTCGACGTCGACCTGGAGCCGGCGGACCTGGTGCAGCTCATCGCCGACCGCGTCGATGAGCTGGCCGACGTCATCGGGCACGGCGTCCAGGCCACCCTCCAGCGTCTGCGTGCGATGCGCACGGCGCGCCTCGGGATCCGCCAGGCGGCGCAGCCAGGTGCGCAGCTCGTCGCCCACCCCGACGGGGAGGCGTCCGGCGCGGATCGCGGTCACGTGGATGGTGAACAGCCGGGCGTCGGGCAGACCCTCGTCGGCCAGCTTGCCAATGAAGTCAGCACGAACTTCTGGTAAGTCGATGCGGTGCACCTGGGTGAGCACGACGCCCAGCGCGGTACGCCGGGCGCGGGCGCGGCGCAGGTAGCGCATCGACTCCTCGTCGGCGTACTTGCCTCCCGTGGTGAACCACAGCCACAGGTCGGCGGCGTCGAGCAGTTGGTCGGCCAGCTCCCGGTTGGCACTGGCGACGGAATCCACATCCGGCGCGTCCACCAGCGCCAGGCCCGGCGGCACGGTGCCGCTGCGCACCAGCCGCAGGACCGCAGCCCCGGTGGGCCCGACATCGCGCACATCGCTGTCGGTCTCCACGCGGGCCAGTTCCGTCAACACCCGGTCGGAGGTGAACCACTCCGCCTCGGTCGGATGGCAGACCAGGGTGGGGGCATACGTGGTGGGCCGGACCGGACCGGTGGCAACGACGTCGCGCCCGACCATGGTGTTGAGGAACGTCGACTTGCCGGCGCCCGTCACTCCCCCGAGGACCACCAGCAGGGGCGCGTCGATGTCGCGGATCCGCGCGATGTGGCCGGCGATGTCACCCGCCACGCGGTCCCGCAGCTGCCGTCGGTCCGGCTGCTCGGCGGTCACCAGATCAAAGGCGGTCGCGACGACGCAATGCTGGAGTGCGGTCAGCGCAGTCACCAGCGCGTCGGCCGGCTCAACCGCTGCATCGGGGGTGGTCATAGCCTCCTTGCTACCCGATGCCGGCGCTTCAAGCGCGCAAGCGCCACAGGATGGTCACCTGCCCGGCTCCCGCCGGCGCCCGCGACCCCCGACCTGTGGAGACCCCGTCCACGAGCGGTCGTGGCTGCACAACGTCAGCCGCCCGCGACCGCCGGGATGATCGAGACGGTGGCGCCGTCGGGTACGGCGGTCTCCAAGCCACCGGCGAAGCGGATGTCCTCGTCGTCGACGAACACGTTGACGAAGCGCCGGACTCTGCCGTTGTCATCGAGGATGCGCTCGGCCACTCCCGGGTGGGCTGCGTCCAGCGACCGCACCACCTCGCCGACGGTGGTGCCGTCGACGGCGACCGTCGCCGCGCCGCCGGTGGCGCTGCGCAGTGGTGTGGGGATGCGCACGGTGGCGGTCATGCCGGCTCCTGCAGGGATAGGGCGGCCTGGAACTCGTCGAGGCTCGCAGTGATCTCGAAGGTCGGCCCCACGGTGGGCGCGACAGCGTCGGTGGTCTTGAGGCCGGTGCCGGAAATCACGGCGACGGTGCGATCGCCGCGTCCGATACGACCTTGTGCGGCGAGCTTGTGCAGCACGGCGATGGTGACCCCGGCGGCGGTCTCGCCGAAGATGCCTTCGGTGCGGGCCAGCAGCTTGATGCCGTCGATGATTTCGGGATCCGACACGTCCTCCATCACCCCGCCACTGCGGTCGACCGCCTCGAGGGCGTAGTAGCCGTCCGCGGGGTCGCCGATCGCCAGCGACTTGGCGATGGTGTCCGGACGCACGGGAAGGATCGCGTCGCCGCCGCGCTTGTAGGCCGCGGTGATCGGTGAGCAGCCGCTGGCCTGCGCTCCTGAGACCCGGCAGGTTCGGTCGTCGACCAACTCCAAATTGATCAGCTCGCGAAACGCCTTCTCGATCTTGACCAGCATCGCGCCGGAGGCCATGGGTGCGACCACCTGGTCAGGCAGGCGCCACCCGAGCTGCTCGGCGATCTCGAAGCCGATGGTCTTGGAGCCCTCGGCGTAGAAGGGGCGGACGTTGACGTTGACGAAGGCCCAGCCGTAGGCGTCGGCCAGCTCGCCGCAGAGCCGGTTGACGTCGTCGTAGGTGCCCTTGACCGCGACCAGGGTCGGGCCGTACACGGCGGTGGCCAGGATCTTGGCTTGCTCCAGGTCAGACGGGACCAGCACGATCGCCCGCATGCCGCTGGCGGCCGCGTGGGCGGCCACCGACTGGGCCAGGTTGCCCGTCGAGGCGCAGGCGGCGGTGTCGAATCCCAGGCGACGGGCGGCGGTCAGCGCGACGGACACCACACGATCCTTGAACGCGCCGGTCGGGTTCAGCGTGTCATTCTTGATCCAAAGGTCGTCCAACCCGATGGTTGCACCCAACCGTGGCGCGGGCACCAGCGGCGTGAAGCCGGCGCCGAGGTCGACTCTGGCGGCGTCCCGGGCGTCGGCGGGCCCGTCGAGGACCGGGAGCAGGTCGGCGTAGCGCCACAACGTCGGCGGACCGGCGGCGATGCGCTCCCGGGTGACCACGCCGCGCATCGCGTCGTAGTCGTAGACGACCTCGAGGGGGCCGAAGCAGAACCCGCAGGCGTGGGTGGCGGCCACGTCGACGCGACGGCCGCATTCTCGGCATTGCAGCGCTTGGACATAGGTCACTGGCAGGAACACACCCTTTGTCGGCGATGGGAGAAGTCGGCGATAGGAGAACTTCTCCGATTGAGGGTACCGGCCGGGCTCCGGTCGGACTATGGTGATGCGCGATGCAGCGTGTGCTCGCGGCCTCAGCGGCCCAAGGCGGGAGGCGCCGCGACGAGGGGTCGGCTGCACACAGCCGGCCCCTCATCCTTCTCGGGTTGGAGAGACCATGATCGTGCTGCTACGGCGTCTGGTGGGCCGGGTCCCCGCGATGGCGGTTGCGCTGCTGCTGCTGGCCGCTTGCGCTCCGATCTCCGACAGCGCAGACGACCGCCTGCAGGCGGGCTCCGCCAGCGAGGCCGCAAGCGACGGCGAGGCGGCAAGCGACGGGGGCGGGGCCGCAGCCGGGGCGGGTGGCGGTGGTGAGCTGACCTACGCGGCCGCTCCACCCAACACCATCAACCCCCACATGATGAGCTCACTGGGCGACATCCACACCGTGCAACCTGTCGTCAACTACCTGGTGCGTCTGGGACAGGACCTGTCCCTGCAGCCAGATCTGGCCACGGAGTGGGACAGCGAGGACGCGCGAACCTGGACCTTCAAGGTGGGGGAGGGCGTAACCTTCCACGACGGGTCGGACTTTGACGCCGAAGACGTCGTGGCGACCTTCGACCGGATCGTCGATCCCAAGGAGCAGTCAGCGGCCGCCGGCTCCTTCACCTTCCTGGAGAAGGGCGGCACGACGG
>JACCVM010000150.1 GCA_013698135.1 Euzebyaceae bacterium
AGCCCTCCTGAGACCATGCCGCCGACGTGCTGCGTCGGATCCGCCAACGCCACGCGCAGGCCCTGACGAGCGGCGGCTGTTGCCGCGGCGACACCTCCGGCGGTTGCTCCGTACACCACCAGGTCGAAGCCAGCAGGAATCCCGTCCGATGATGTCATCACTCTCCTGTCATCGGTCAACCAGCACCGCGTTCCCGACGGTCGGCCGGACCGATGCTAACGGGCTGCTGGCGCTGCTGTCCCGGTCTTGTGTCCTACCGCTGTCGCTGCATGAGGACGGTTCTGCCCGATACGCTGGGACGGGTGAGCCCGGCGTCGCGGTCAGCACCTTCTGTCTGGCGCAGCCTGCGAGGTGCCGCGTCGAGCTTGGTCGACGACATGGGCAGCTTCATCGTGGCGAACCTGATCTGGGTGTCGGTGGCGGCACTGACAGCCCTCGTCCGCGCCGTATACCCTCCGGCGCTTGTGGCCGGTGTGCTCCTGGTGCCCGTCACCTGCGGGTTGACGCGGATGGCCGGCCGCGCCGCTCGTGGTGTTTCCGTCAATCTCGGCCAGTTCGGCCATGGCGTTCGGTGCCGCTTCTGGCCGCACCTCGCCCTCGGCGCGGGCCAGTCCCTCCTGCTGGCCGTGGCCTCGGTCAATGTCGCGGTCGGCCTCAGAGCCGGGCGGGCGCTGCCGATCTTGGCGGCCGTCGTGTCCGGCTATGTGGCGTTGGCAACGTGGCTGCTGGCGACCGCCGCATGGCCGCTACTTCTCGACCCGCAGCGCCACGCCATGCCGTTGCGGGCCGCTCTTCGGCTCGCGGTCACCGTGGTCCTGAGGCGTCCGGTCGGCCTCGTGGCGATCGCGTCGATCGAGGCGGTGTTCATCGCCGTCACCGTCCAGACGGTCGTGCCGGCACTGTTGCTCCCCAGCTACGGCGCACTTCTCGCGGCCCACTACGTGCTGCCGGTCGCCGACAGCCTCGAGGGCCGAGGCGCACGGGTGCCCGGGTGAAGATCGGTCCTGGTCCACATAGCATCGGCCCCGCCCGCCGCGTACGTGGCCCACAACGGCAGACGCGCGGACCGAAGATCCCATCCCCGACGAAGGACCCTTGCGATGACCGACGTGCAGACGCCGCGACCCACGCTGAGCAGAGGTCAGATTCGCAGCTACACCGAGCAGGGATATCTGGTCCTGCGCGGCGTCCTGGACCGAGGAGACGCCAGCGCCTTGCGCCAGGAGGCTCACGCGCTGATGGAGCGGCTCACCAGACACCAAGGCATGGACGCGACGTGGGGCAGCGCCCGGGCCCCGGACAGCGGCCAGGCGACCCAGCTGCTGCACTGCCACAACGCCCAGTTCCAGGTTGGCGCGTTCACCAGCCTGCTGACCGATCCACGCCTGATGGATCCGGTCTCCGATCTCATCGGCCCGAACGTCCAGCTGCACCACACGAAGCTGTTCGTCAAGCCGCCGGAACGCGGTTCTCCATTCCCGCTGCATCAGGACCACCCGTTCTTCCCACACGAACAGCACAGTGTCCTGGCGGCGATGGTGCATCTCGACGACGCGCCGTTGGAGCGAGGATGTCTGCGCGTCGTCCCGGGCAGCCACCGACAGGGGCCGTTGCCGCATGTCCCCGAAGGCGGGTTCCACTTGGCTCCCGAGGACTATCCTTTCGAAGCCGCCACACCGATCGAGGCCGAAGCCGGAGACGTCATCATCTTCTCCTACTTCTGCGTCCACGGCTCGGGGGTGAATACCAGCTCGGAGGCCAGGACCACGCTCCTTGTCCAGCTGCGGTCCGCCGAGGACCGGCCGCTCGACGAGAACTCTCATCCGTCACGAGGCCAAGGGATGATGCTGCGCGGCATCGACCCCCACGGCAAACAGACCTTCGGCATCGACAGCTGACGCCCGGGTCCAGCACCGCCGGCACGCCGGCCTTGCGCAAGGGCAGGCGTCGTGCGTAGCTGCGTCTCTCAGGCGGCCCAGGGCAGGGGCCGCGGCCGCGGGAAGCGCGAGCGGATCTGGACCGGTGTCCCGCTGCGCGCGGAGCGCAGTGCCGCCTCGACGATCTCTACCACGTGAGCGGCGTGAGCGCCGCTGGTGAGGTGGGCGCCGCCCTCGACGGCGACGCGTGCCAACTCCTCGACGCCAGCTGCCCATGGCAGCATCACCCGCGGCGTGCGGATCAGCGGAACCTCCCGGTACGGCTCACCCGACGGGGAGTGCTCCAACCTTCCCCCGAAGGTGAACCAGGTCGAAAGCCACAGTGAACCGTCGTCCCCGTGGAGCTCGACACCGCGTTGGCGGGCCGGGTCGGGCACGTAGAAGTTCGTCGTGAGCCGCACCAGCGTCCCGTCCACGAGCTCCACCACGGCCACGACGAAGTCGGGCGCTTCGACGCTGAACCGCTGGCCGTCCCGCGTCCAACGTTGCGCCAACAACGTCGTCGCGGAGGCCGTGACACGCACCGCTGGCCCCAGCATTCCGGTCAGCAGCGTCAATGGATAGACGCCGACGTCGAACAACGGCCCGGCGTCATAGAACGGCTGCGGTGCCGCGTGCCAGCGCTCCACCCGCCCCCAGTTGACGTCCGCGTACGCCAGCCGGACCGTTCCAGATCCCCATTGCGCACCGTGCGCCACGCTGTCTGCGCCAATTCGCCAAGCAGCACGATCGGCGCCGACCCGAGCCGCAGGCTCCTCGCGTCCGCCACCGTGTTCAGTGATCGCGCCTCGGCGGCACCCAGGGCCATCGGCTTCTCGCTGAAGACGTGCTTGCCGGCCTCCAGGGCTGAGTGGGTGAC
>JACCVM010000259.1 GCA_013698135.1 Euzebyaceae bacterium
GCTGGCATTCGGCCACCAGCGCGGGATGCTGGGAGTCGACCCAGTAGCCGAGCAGGTGGATCCCGCGCTCCTCGTACTCGGTGGACAGCTCCACGCCCGGCACGAAGTCCAGCCCGTGCTCGGCACAGGCCTCGGCCGCCTCGGGCCAACCGTCCATCGTGTCGTGATCGGTCAGCGCCAGCCCCACGAGCCCCGCGGCGGCGGCCATGGCGGCGTTGGCGGCGGGACTGGTGGTCCCGTCGGAGAACGTCGAGTGCGTATGCAGGTCGTAGACCACAGCCGCACGCTACACGTCGCTGGGAAGGGGCTCACCCGTGCTCAGGTGAACGCGTTCTCCCCTGTCAGGTGGCGGCCGAGCAGCAGACGTTGGATCTGGCTGGTGCCCTCGTACAGCGTGGTGACGCGCGCGTCGCGCAGGTAGCGGCCCACGGGATACTCGTCGGAGTAGCCGTAGCCGCCGTGGACCTGGACCGCGCGGTCGGCGTTGCGCACCGCCGCCTCGGAGCAGAACGTCTTGGCGACCGACGACTCAACGGTGTGGCGCTCGCCCTTGTCGTGACGCCAGGCCACCTTCCAGTACAGCGCCCGGCTGGCCTCCAGGTCGAGGTAGATCTCGCTGATCAGCTGCTGCACCAACTGGAAGCCGCTGATCTTGCGGCCGAACTGCGTGCGCTCGTCGGCGTAGCGGAGTGCGGCGTCCAAGCAGGCCTGGGAGATGCCCGTGGCTCCGGCGGCCAGCGAGAAGCGGCCGGAGTCCAGCGCGTTGAGGGCGATCTTCAGCCCCTCGCCGACCTCACCGAGCCGCATGCGGTCTGGGACTCGGACGTTGGTCAGCACGACCTCGGCGGTGTCTCCCGCACGCAAGCCGAGTTTGCCGTGGATCGCGTTGCCCTGGTAGCCGGCGCTGTCCTGCGGCACGAGGAAGGCGGTGATGCCGCTGCGCCCGCCGCCGCCCTCTGTAGTGCCGGGGTCCGCCTTGGCGAAGACCACCGTCAGGATTCCCCTGCTGCCGTTGGTGATCCACATCTTCGAGCCGTTGAGGATCCAGTCGTCGCCGTCGCGGGTGGCACGCGTCGTCATGGCGGACGGGTCGGAGCCGGCGTTGGGCTCGGTCAGCCCGAAGGCGCCGAGGCCTTCGGACGTCAGGCGCGGCAGCCACTCGGACTTCTGCTCGTCGGTGCCCCAGTTCAGCAGGCAAGTGCAGGCCAGGCCAACGTTGACGCCCACCAGCGACCGGATCGACGCGTCGGTGCGACCGAGCTCCTCGGTGACCAGCCCGTAGGACAGGTAGTCCAGTCCTAGACCCCCGTACTGCTCGGGGACGGTGATGCCAAGCAAGCCCATCTCGAACAGCTTGGGCACCAGTTCATCGGGAAACGCCTCGCTGCGGTCCAACTCGCGGGCGTTGGGCGCGACCTCGGCGTCGCAAAAGTCACGGGCCAGCTTGCGGATCTGCTGCTGCTGCTCGGTGAGGTCGAAGTCCACGGCTGCGGCTCCTGGTCAGCGATGATGGCGGGCGCAGCCTACGCGCCCGACGCCGTGGGGCAGCACCTTCAGCCGTTTCAGCTCGACCACGGACGGCTCGATGCGGCGGATCCCGCCGCAGGCCCCGGCCGGCCGTCGCGGTACAGCACCAAGAAGTCGCCGGCGGGTGGCGCAAAGTCGGCCGCGGCGGTGGAACTCTCATCGCGGCCGCCGTAACGGGCGACGAACTCGGCCTGCCGCTCCTCGATGAGCTGCGAGGCCACGGGGCTGTCAAGCGCCTCGCGGCGGATCTGCAAGTCATCCATGACGCAGCAGTATCAGCGCTCGACTTTGGTCACGACCGCGTCGCGAGTGACGGCTAGGCTGCTGGGCCGTTACCGACCAGGAGCGCGCCGATGAAGGATCTTGCCCAGCTGGCCCTCGACGAGGCGGTCGCCGCCGGTGCCGGCTACGCCGATGCGCGGGCGGTGCTGGAAGAGGGTGAGTCGCTGTCGGTGCAGGACGACCGCGTCGAGGGTGTGGAGCGCAGCGCCACCCGAGGCGTCGGCGTGCGCGTGCTGGTCGACGGCTCGTGGGGGTTCGCGGGGACCGCACGGCTGGACCGCGAGCAGATTCTGGCCGCCGCCCGCCACGCCGTGGCGATCGCCAAGGCCAGCGCCACCGCGCAACGCCGGGCGGTTCGTCTTGCTCCGGTTCAGGTCGCGACCGGCAGCTACACCACGCCGCACGCGACCGACCCCTTCGATGTTGGCATCGACGACAAGCTGGAGCTGCTGCTGGCGGCGGCCGCCGCCGCCCACGGCGAGCCCAAGCTCAGCCTGGCAAAGGCCAGCTTCGACGCGTGGCGCACCACCAAGTGGTTCGTGTCCTCCGAGGGCGCCGACCTGCAGCAGACGTTGTTGCAGCTGGCCGGCGGCGTGGAGTGCATCGCGGTCGGCGACGGCGAGGTGCAGGTGCGCTCCTACCCGAACTCCTTCCGCGGCTACTGCGCCACCGGCGGGTGGGAGGACATCGTCGCCCTCGACCTCGTCGCCAAGGCCCAGCAGCACGCCGAGCAGGCCGTCGCCCTGCTGGATGCTCCGTACCTCCCCCCGCAGACCGGCACGCTGGTGCTGAACGCCAACCAGGTCGCCCTGCAGATC
>JACCVM010000263.1 GCA_013698135.1 Euzebyaceae bacterium
TCCCGGCGCGCTGGCCCAGTCGCGGGCGCAGGAAGCCGGCGAGGTCGCCGTCGGGGATGAAGCAGATGTCCGAGCTGTCCGGCTTGGCCGCCGTGAGCAGGCCGCGCTCGGCCGCCATCGCCCGCAGCGATGACTTGCGGTACTCGCCGACCGGCCACAGGGTGGCGACCAACTGGCGCTGGTCGGCCATGTACAGCACATAGGTCTGATCTTTGTCCGCATCGGCGGCCCGCCACAGGTGCGCGGTGCCGTCGTCGTCGCGACGCAGGCGGACATGATGGCCGGTGGCGAGGGCGTCGAAGCCGACAGCCCGCGCCCGGTCCAGCAGCGCCGCGTACTTGACCCGCTCGTTGCAGCGCACGCACGGGTTGGGGGTGCGCCCTGCCTCGTACTCGCTGACGAAGTCGTCGACGACCCGCTCGGCGAAGGCGGCGGAAAAGTCCCACACGGCGAAGGCGATGCCAAGGCGGTCGGCGACCCGTCGCGCGTCGCGGGCATCATCCAGGGTGCAGCAGCCCTTGCCGGGCAGGCCCGAGGGCGTGGCGGCCATCTTCAGATGGACGCCGGTGACGTCGTGGCCCTGCTCCACGAGCAGCGCTGCGGCCATCGACGAGTCGACGCCGCCGGACATCGCGACCAGGACCTTCACCACGCCACCGCCTACAGGTAGCCGCCGCCGGCGTCGCGCAGTCGCTTGACGCAGTCGCCGAACACCTCGACGGCAGTGTCGATGTCGGCCTGTGTGGTGGTGCGCCCGCAGGTCAGGCGCAGGTGAGCCTTGTCCGCCGGCGCGTCGATCGCGGACAGGACGTGGCTGGCGGCGGCGGCGCCCGACTGGCAGGCGGAACCAGCTGAGGCGGCGACCCCCGCCATGTCCAGCGCGAACAGCAACGCTTCGCCGTTGCAGCTGTCCACGGCGACGTTGGCGTTGTGTGGCAGCCGGCGCTCGGCATGCCCATTCAGTCCAACGCCGTCGACTGCTAGCAGCCCGGACAGCAGGCGGTCGCGAAGCCACCGCAGTCGGGGCACCTCGACGTCCATGGTCTGGGCCGCCAGCTCCACCGCCGCGCCGCAGCCCACGATTCCGGCGGTGTTGAACGTCCCCGAGCGGATGCCGCGCTCCTGGCCGCCGCCGTGCAGCAGCGACTGTGCGGGCACATCGCGCGCCTGCACCCAGACGCCCACTCCCTTGGGCCCATTGATCTTGTGGGCCGACAGCGACAGCGCACTCAGGGACCAACCGGCGACATCCAGGTGCGTGCGGCCGAACGCCTGCACCGCGTCGGTGTGCAACGGCACCCGCCGTCCGGCCAGCGCCGGGCCGATGACCTCCAGCGGCTGGACCGTGCCGATCTCGTTGTTGGCGGCCATCACACTGACCAGCACCGTGTCGTCGTGCACGGCGTCCAGCAGCCGGTCGGCGTCGACGACGCCGTCGGGCTGCACCGGCACGACAGTCAACTCGAAACCCTGGTGGTCGGCCAGCCACTGCACGGTCTCCAGCACCGCGTGGTGCTCGATCGCGGTGGTCACCAGGTGGTTGCCACGGCCTGCCGTCCGGGCCGCCCAGGCCGTGCCCTTGATCGCGGCGTTGTCCGACTCCGTGCCGCCGGAGGTGAACACGACGTCCAGCGGTGCGACGCCCAGGGCGGTCGCGACCTGCTCGCGGGCCTGCTCCACTGCGGCGCGCGCTGCCCGTCCCGCGCGGTGCGACGACGACGGGTTGCCGTGCTCGGCTTCCAGGTAGGGCAGCATCGTCGCCAGGACGCCAGGATCAAGCGGCGTCGTGGCGGCGTGGTCCAGGTAGATCGTCACCGCAGGGACGGTAGCGCGCTGCGGTTCCCGCAGCGAGCGCAGCCATACCCAGTCGTCAGTAGGTCGCGACCCGCTCGCCCATGAAGATCTTGGGGTACAGAAAGTCCTGGTTGCCGTTGTAAGTGCGCCCGCAGCCGTGGCTGGCCGGATAGAGCGGGACGCTCGGGTAGCCGTGGATGGCGTAGCCGCCGTAGAAGAAGATCGGTCGGTACATCTGATTGTGGGTCTGCAGGTAGTCGCGCTTCTCGTACACGGTGAACGTGCCGCGCACCATCGGCGTCGAAGCCTTGCCGGTGGAGGTGTGGATGTGGTGGGCGACCTTGCCGTCCTTCACGAGCAGGATCAGCTGGCGACCAATGTCGATCTCCACGTGGGTGCTGGGCAGATCCGGCCGGCGCACCGCGTGGCGCGGGTTGCGCAGCATGCGACGCCACTCGTCGTTGCCGAACGTGCCGTTCGGGGTGCGGCCGGCGACCTTCTCGAAGGCGTACACCGCCCACACGGTGAAGCGGTCGACGCGCCCGTCGACCTGCGGCATGTGATAGCCCTGACGGTGCAGCACCCGCTCGGCGCAGTACCACCGTCGCATCCCACCGCGGCGAAGCTGACAGCTGGCGACCACGGAAACAGACTTCTTGGCGGCGACCACCACGACCTTGCGCGGCTCGTAGCGCTTGAACCACCACGCTGCCGGGTCGGCGAGCTCGCGGCCACCGGTCACCAGCACCGGGGCGTCGCGGCGAACGCCGGCCCACACCCCGGCATAGGAGGCGGCCAGCCCGTTGTTCCGGCTGATGAGGACCGGCGAGCCGCGCAGGCCATGCCGACGGGCGGCGGCGGCGACGGCGGCGGCGGTGCCCACGGGACCAGGGCGAGCCAGGCGCTTCAGCCTCGGCAGCTTGCGCACGATCCCCACGGACACCGCCGAGCGGTCTCCGATCACCAGGGCGCGCCGAGCACCCAGCTCGCGAACCCGCCGCTGCAGCCGCAGCCGCTCGCCGGAGCGTTGGGTCAACAGCAGCGGATAGCGCCTTCCGGCGGCAAGCGCAGCCGCACCAAGGCCGGCGGCCGGCGCGCGCCCGCCCGCGACGACGACCGTCCGGTGCCGGGCACCCAGCTTGACGGCCCTGCGAGCCACCGCCACCGAGGTTTCGTACCGGTTACCCCTGCCCACCCTGGCGACGGTCGCCACGTCGCGCAGCCGGGTGACGACCCGCCGGCGCACGTCGCCCACGACGAAGATCCGGTCGGGGTCCAGGCGCCGCAGCTCCCGTCGCACCCTGGGCGGCACCGAGCGGGTCTTGATCAGCAGCAGCGGACCCCGAACCGTGCCGGCGAGGCTGGACGCGATCATCGGGTCGTAATGGTTGGTCCCGGGAGCGACCACCACGCGGCGCGCACCACCCGGCCACCCGCGGCGGCTGACCTTCGCGGAGCCGGCGTAGGGGTTGGTGGGCGCCAGGCGCTTGACGGTCGCACGCGCCCAGGTCCTGCCGTCCAGGGTGACCGACGCGGACGGCTGGGACAGCGTGCCGTAACCGGCCGGCGGAGGATCTGTCGGGTTGCGCAGCGGCGTGCCCTCACCGGGCGCAGGCGGATCGAGCTGGTCGGGCGGTGATGGCGAGGCGGCGGCCGCCGGGGCCATCGCCAGCACCAGCACAAAGGCCAGCAGCGCGCTCCAGCCGCCGGCCGGCCGGCCGTGTGCCATGTCTGCCCCCACCTTGGACCCCCGCTCTTCCGATGGATCGAAACGCTCGACCCAGTGCCCGGCAGTGTCTGCTACCGCGACGCGTTTGCCAAGCCCGTCGTCCACAGTCTCGGTAGCACTGTTGGCCAGGAACTGGGCGTCACTTGCGCTTGCGGATCTCCTCGATCAACGGCGGCAGCACCTTGTACAGGTCGCCCACCACCGCAAAGTCCGCGATAGAGAAGATCGGCGCGTCGGCGTCCTTGTTGATCGCCACGATGGTCTGTGAGGTCTGCATGCCGGCGCGGTGCTGGATCGCCCCGGAGATGCCCGCGCCCACGTACAGCTGAGGGGCCACGGTCTTGCCGGTCTGGCCGATCTGGTGCTGGTGGGGATACCAGCCCGCGTCGGTGGCGGCGCGGGAAGCCCCCACCGCAGCACCGAGGGCGTCGGCGAGTTCCTCGATGAGCTTGAAGCCCTCCGCGTCGCCGAGACCGCGGCCTCCAGCCACGATGAAGGAGGCCTCGGTCATCTCCGGACGCCCGCCGGCTTCCTGCTCGACGGTGTCGATGACCTCGGCACGACGCGTCTTGTCGTCAAGGCTGACGTTTAGGACAACGATCTGGCACTCCGAGGCACCACCCGGCTCAGCGGTGAAGGCGTTGGCCTTGACGCCGATGAACTGGGGACGACCCTCGCGCACTTTGCAGCGCGAGGCCATCTCGCCACCGAAGATCGCTTTGGTCGCGATCATGGTGTCGCCGTCGAGCTCCAGGTCGGTGGCGTCGGTGACCACGCCGGCCTCGACGCGAACGGCGGCGCGCGCCACGACGTCGGTGATGAACGGGTCGGCGGGATACAACAGAATCGGCGCGGCGGACTGCTCCAGCGCGGCGACCAAGGCCGCGGTCCTTGGCTCGGTAGCGAAGGCGTCAGCGTCCCCGTCGTCCCACACGAACGCCTTGGTCACACCGTAGTCGCCCAGCTTCTCGGCGCTAGCGGTCGCGCCCTCGCCGAGGACGACGGCGTGGACGCCGCCGCCGCCAACCTCGCGCGCAGCGGTGAGGATCTGGTTGCTGATCTTCTTCGGGGCCCCGGCGTCGTGGTCGACGAGGACGAGGACGGTCATGATCCCTCCGGGATGGGCTGGCCGCCTCGCGACGGCCGACTCTCAATGTGTCATGATCCCTCCAGGATGGGCTGGCCGCCTCGCGGCGGCCGACTCGGGGTGGTCGGCGTCAGATGGACTGGTCGGGCGGCGACCAGTTGCGTTGCTTGGCGTCAGATGAACTTGCGGGCCGCGAGGAAGTCGGCGAGCGCCTGGGCGCCCACCGTTCCCGAACCGTCGTCCTCGACCTTCTCACCAGCCTGCTTCGGCGGCCGCGGCGTGGCCTCGACGACCTGGGTCCAGGAACCTTCCAGCCCCACCTGGCCGGCGTCCACGCCGACCGCGGCGAGGTCGCGCGTTTGCAGCGGCTTGGACTTGGCCGCCATGATGCCCTTGAACGACGGATAGCGAGGCTCGTTGATCGCCTCGACCACGGACACTACGGCGGGCATGTCGGCCCGCACCACGACATGGCCGCTGGGGGTCTCGCGCTGGGCGGTCAGCGTGTTGCCGTCGATGTCGAGCTGCTTGACATAGGTCAACGCCGGCAGGTCCAGGAACTCGGCAAGCATCGCCGGCAGCAGCATCGTCCGGGCGTCCGAGGACTGGTTGCCCATGATGATGAGATCGAACTCCTCGTCGGCCAGCGCACCCGCCAGCACCCGAGCGGTGGCCACGGCATCCGAGCCGTGGATCGCGGGGTCGGTCACCTGGATGGCGCCGTCCAGCCCGTAGGACAGCGCCTTGCGGACTGTGGTCTGCGCCTGCTCGGGACCCATGCACAGCACGATCACCTCGGCCGACCCGCGCTCCTTGATGCGCAGCGCCTCCTCGATCGACCATTCGTCGTTGGCGTTGAGGATCGCCTCGCCGCTATCGCGATCCAGGGTGTGGTCGTCGGGGTCAACCTTCTTGGCCGCTGCCGTGTCGGGCACGCGCTTGACCGGACAGATGATCCTCACCGTTGCCCTCCGCTGGCGTCTCTCGCCGATTGGCTGACTTTGCAGCCTACCGGTTGGTCACCTTGGAGCCGTCGCCCGTGGGGCTCCCGGGGCTGGCCGCCCGCCACGCTGGCTCCCCCGGTAGGGTCCTCGGGCGCAGCGGCCAACCCCGCCGCGTCGTCGTGAAGGGAGGCCACCATCCACCAGGACGCCGAGACCACACCGGCGGGCAAGCCTCGCGCCCGTGCCCTTGGTATCCCCCTGCAGGGTCGACCTGGCGAGCACAATGCGATCACCGACGTCGCAGGCGTTGGAGTGGGCTACACGACGCTGATTAGCGGGAACGGCCTGCCGGGCGAGGCCACGGTGCGCACCGGCGTAACCGCCATCCTGCCGCGCGGCCGCGACGGCGTCGGCGTCGCCTGCGCCGCCGGCTGGTCCTGCCTGAACGGCAACGGTGAGATGACCGGCACCACCTGGATTTCGGAGACCGGCTCGCTGGCGGTGCCGGTGTTGCTTACCAACACCCACGCGGTCGGGGCCTGCCACCGCGGCACCATCGACTGGGTGATGACGCGGCGGCCGGACTCCGAGGGATGGCTGCTGCCCGTCGTGGCCGAGACCTGGGACGGCTATCTCAACGACATCAATGCCGGCTCCGTCTCCCCACCTTCCGCCGTGCAAGCCATCGACGCGGCCGCCTCGGGGCCCGTCGAAGAGGGCTCGGTCGGCGGTGGCACGGGCATGAACTGCTACGGCTTCAAGGGCGGCAACGGCACCGCTTCACGCATCGTCGACTACGGACCGGACAGCTACGTGGTCGGCGTGTTCCTGCAAGCCAACTTCGGGCGCCGCCGCGAGCTGACCGTGGCCGGTGTGCACGTCGGCCAGGAGCTACTGGACGACAACCCGATGGAGGAACAGGACGCGGCCGCGCCGCCAGGCGCCGGCTCGGTCATCGCCGTGGTCGCCACGGACGCGCCACTGCTGCCCGGGCAGTGCCAGGCGCTGGCCCGCCGCGTCCCCCTCGGCCTGGCGAGGACGGGCACGACCGGCTCGCACTTCTCCGGCGACATCTTCCTCGCATTCTCCACGGCCAACGCCGGCGCGCTGTCCTCGAATCAGCCAGCGGGAGGCTACGAGACCCTGCGCTTCGTGGCGTGGGGCGGCATGGACGCGTTCTCCGAGGCCGTGGTGCAGGCGGTGGAGGAAGCCGTCCTCAACGCCCTTGTCGCCAACGAAACCATGACCGGCCGCGCAGGTCACCGCTCCCCTGCCCTGCCGCATTCGCGGCTGCGCCAGTTACTGCGCGATCGGAGCACGGTTGCGTCGATGGAGTGAAGCGGGCCGGATCGCGGTCACGAACCAGGATTGAAGTGGGCCGAATCGCGGTAGCGAACACGCCATGAGCCTTCAACGCCGTATCGCCCGACCGATGCTCGCCTCGATGTTCGTCGCCGGCGGGCTGGACACGCTGCTCAACCCCGGGCCGAAGGTGCCGGTGGCCGGGGACGTCGCGCCCAAGGTGGCCGAGCAGATCCCCGGCATGTCCGAGCAGGACACCGAGGCGCTGATCCGCATCAACGGCGGCGTGCAGCTCGGTGGGGGCGCGCTGCTCGCCCTCGGCCGCTTTCCGCGGCTGTCGTCCCTCGCCCTGGCCGCCACCTTGCTGCCCACGACGGCTGCGGCCCATCGGTTCTGGGAGCTCGACGACCCGGATCAGCGCTCGCAGCAGAAGGTCCAATTCTTGAAGAACGTCAGCATGCTCGGCGGGCTGCTGATCGCCTCCCTGGACACCGAGGGTAGGCCGGGCCTGAGCTGGCGTACCCGGCACGCTGCCGAGCACGCCGGGGCCAGCGTGCGCCGGACCCGCCGGGAGGCTGGGGAGAGCGTGCGCCGCACGCGCCGGGAGGCTCGGCTGGCCGCCAAGTCGGCCAAGGTGGCCGCCAAGGCCAAGCTGGCCGGCTGACCGCCTCAGCCAATCAGGCGTCGAGCGGGTCGTCCGGGATCGGCCGCCCGCCGCGCTGTAGCGCCAACGCTTCCTGGTAGGTCATACCCGCCGGCAGACGGGAGCGCACCACCCGGGCGGGTGAGCCGACGACGATCGAGAACGGCGGGATCGTTCCGCGTACCAGCGCCTGGCTTCCGATGACGGACCCGGCGCCGATGTCGGCGCCGCGCAGGATCGACACCTTCTCCCCCACCCACACGTCCTCGCCGATGCGCACGGGAGTCTTGACCAGACCCTGCTTCTTGATCGGGACGTCGACCCGGTCGTAGGCGTGGTCGAAGTCGCAGACATAGATCCAGTCGCCAAGCAGCGCGTTGCGGCCGATCTCGACGTCGAGGTAGGCGTTGACGACGTTATCGCTGCCCATCACGACCTTGGGGCCGAGGCGCAGGTTGCCCTCATGGCAACGCAGCCGGTTGCCGCGGCCCAGCCAGCACCAGGGACCCAGGGCCAGGCGGCCGTGGTGACGGCGGGCGTACAACTCGACACGGGGACCCATGAACACCATCCCGCCGAAGTCGATGTGGGGGTGACGCAGCCGCTGGGCGAGGAACCTGGCGTACAGCCGCAGGTACTCGGGGGTGTACATGCGCCGCTCAATGGCGAAACGCACCGACTTGCGCCATCCCCAGCGCGGTCGTGCCGGCAATTGCGGAAGCCGTCGCGGCGGGATGGCGCCCATCGCCGCGCCGATGGCGTCGGCCTGGGCCACACCCGCCGCTCGGCTGGCGGCCGCCACCGCCAAGGCGCGGTGGTGCTCGGCCATGTCCCGACCGAGCTCGGCGACCTCGGCGGCTGACAGGTCCGACAGCGAGGCCATGGCTACTCCGGCACGGTGGCCGTCAGGATGCAGTTGTAGAACACGCCCTTGGGCACGAAGCGCTGCGCGACCATCTCGTCGAAGGCGAACAGCCGTTGCCAGGTGCGGTACGCGAACCACGGGTAGCCGTCGGGCAGGACGCCGGGGCGCACCATGGCCTCCACGGTGCGGGTCGCCCAGCCGAACCAGTTGGCCGTCAGCTCCTCGGTGACGGTGCTGACATCCGTGAACCCCGCCGAGATCGCCAGCGCCTCCAGGTCGGCCGGGTCGAAGATGTGCAGGTCGACCTCGGCCTCCAGGGCCGCGGCGTGGCGCTCGTCGGTGTGCAGCCCGGCCGTCGGATCAGCCAGGATGCGTTTGGGGCCGGCGGCCGCAGCCGCCAGCTTGACGCCGATGCGCGCCGCCCGCTTCACCTGGGCGGCGATGCGATCACCGGCGCGTGTCGGCTCCCCCGCGATGACCAGCCGCCCGCCAGGTTCCAGGACGCGGCGCAGCTGGGCAAAGGCGGCCGGCAGGTCGGGCAGGTGGTGGACGACCGCGTGGCCGACGACGAGGTCGAAGCTGTCGTCGTCGTGGGGCAGCGACTCCACGTCGGCAACCCGGCCGTGGACGTCGATGCCGAGCCGCGCGCCGTTGGCGACGCAGGTGTCGACCATGCCCTTGGAGATGTCGGTGCAATGGACGGCTCCCACCACACCTGCCTGCGCCAGGTTGAGCAGGAAGAAGCCGGTGCCGCAGCCCACCTCCAGCGCCCGGTCGAAGCGGCGACCGTCGGGGACGGCCTTGCGGAAGCGGCCATAGGCGTAGTCGATGCAGCGCTGGTCGAAGCTGATCGACCACTTGTGGTCGTAGTGGCCGGACTCCCAATCGTGATAGGCGACCTGTTGCGCTTTGACGCCGGCGACACCAGTGACCTCCGCGACGGACCTGTTCACCGGCGCGTGAACACCGCCTTGCCGGGACCGTCCTGGACGAAGCTGTCCATGCCGATGCGCCGGTCTTCGGTGGCGAAGCAGGCGGTGAACAGCGTGGTCTCCAGCCGCAGGGCGCTGTCCAGGTCCATCTCGGCGCCCTCGTCGATGGCCTTCTTGGCCATGCGCAGCGCATAGGGGCCCCCGGCGTAGCGCCGGGCCGCCTCGACCGCGCGGTCGTACACCTCGTCGGCAGGGTGGACCTGGTCGACCAGCCCCATGTCGAGACACTGCTGCGCGTCGTAGGTGCCGCCGCCGTAGACCATCTCCTTGGCTTTGGAGACGCCGACCAGCCGGCTCAGGCGCTGGGTGCCGCCGGCGCCAGGGATCACGCCGAGCAGGATCTCCGGTTGTCCCAGCTTGGCGTTGTCCGCAGCGAAGCGGAAGTCGGCGGTCAGTGCCAGTTCGCAACCGCCGCCGAGGGCGTAGCCGTTGATCGCGGCGATGGTGACTTTGGGGAGGCGGGCCAGCGCCTGGAAGGACTCCTGCAGTCCGCCGCCGTGCGAGAAGAACTCCTGAAAGTCCATGCCCTGCATCTGCTTGATGTCCGCGCCCGCGGCGAAGATCTTGGGCCCGCCCCAGATGACCACCGCCGCGACGTCGTCGGCGGCGGTCAGCGTCCGCGCCGCCTCGCCGAGCTCGGTCCACACCTGGCTGTTCAGCGCGTTCATCGGAGCGCGATCCAGCCGCAGGGTGGCCACCCCGGCGTCGTCGGTGGTGATGCTGGTGAACTCGCCCAAGAGGTCCTCCGGAACGGCTCGGCCGGTCGAGTCTATCCAGCGCCGGTCAGGGCCCCGCAGGCTTATCGGTCCGTGGGGCAGCTCTGCGGTAGCTTGGGATATCAGAGGGTTGTGGACAAGCTTGAAGGACTGGCGAGGATCGGCGATAGCGTCGCCGCATGCCAGACCCGCTCCACGAGCTGCCTGCGCCGATCGAGTTGACGCGCGAGGAATACCGCGTGCAGCACGCCGCGCTGGAGGCTGTCCTCGATGTCCTGGATCGCTTCCCGCACACGGATGGTGCCGGGACGGTGCGCGTTCAGGTCGAGGCAGCGCTACAAGGGTTGCTGCGGAAGATCTGGCCATTCCTCGATGAGGTCGACGACTCCGAATAGGCTGTGCTGATGGGAACGGTGCAGGAGGCGACGCTGACACTGGGCGAGGCTGCTCGACGCCTCGGAATATCCGTCGAAACGCTGTTACGGCTGATCTATGACGGCAAACTCGCCGCAACGCCAGAGCCCGCTTCCGGCCGTCTTCTCGTCTCTAGCAAAGACCTTGAAGGCATTCGCCAACCATAGGGGATCGGCTG
>JACCVM010000271.1 GCA_013698135.1 Euzebyaceae bacterium
TGCCAGGATCTGCGACTCGCGGTCTGACAGCGGCATCATCGGACTCCGACGATCGTGGCCCGTGCGTTGTGGACCTCCCTTGATTGTGCGACAGATTCGTCCCCCGCGCAGCCGCCAATCTCACCCCGGGGCCGTGCCAAGGTCAGGGGTGCCGACATAACGGGCTCTACGCAGCGATCTGGGGGGCACGCCCTCGTAGCCTCGCGGCGGGTTGATGTTGCCACGCGACGCCGCCGCAGTGCAGCAGCAGCCGCAGCCGGTAGTTGGCGAGGTTGCGGAAGCCGTGACCGACGCGCTTGATCTTCTTGAGCAGGCCGTTGATGGCCTCGGTGCGCGCGTTGCTCAGCCCGTCGCTGCCGTGGTAGGCCAGGACGGCGTCTTCCCACCGTCGGATGGTGCGGGCGAGGCGGTCGGCCTCGGGGATGTCGGCGGCGGCGGCGACGTCGTAGAAGTCGGCCAGCGCGTCGCGGGCGGCGTCCTGGTCGCCGGCGCGGTAGACGGTGCGCAGCTGCTCTTTGATCACCCGGGCGTAGTAGACCTCGTCGTCGCGGTCGCCGGCCGCCAGGCCTGCCGTGATGCGCTGGCGGCCGCGTTCGGTCAGGCGCTCGTCACCGGTCAGCAGCAGCCGACGGATGCCGTACAGCGGGTCGCCGCTGCGGCCGCGGTGGCCGAGGGTGTGTTGCTGCACACGACGGCGGACCTGGTCGACCATGACGTTGCCCGGGCGCACGATGCGGAACGCGTCCACGACGACCTGCGGAGCGTTCAGCCCGCCGACCAGCGCGGGCGTGACGACGGTGCCCGGTCGAGGTTGCGTCGTGAACGCCTGAAGCCCTTCGACACTCGCGGTTGTCCAGACTGCGAGAAGGGCTCCAGGTGCTTGTCGAGGGTAGTCGAGCCGGCGCAGCGCCACCGCCGCTTACGCCACACCAGCCGCACACGGCGGCCGAACGCGTCGACATCACGCACGACCACCACACAGCGGCCCTTGCTCACCGCCCGCACACCGCAGCGGCGGCACCACGCCTGCTTGGTCGCGGTCTCGATCGTCAAGCTCGATCTCGCCATCAACGAGGCGCGCCTCGAGCACACCGAAGCCGTCCAATCCCAGCAGCACAGCGTCGCTCCCCACTTCATGTGGCCTGAGCGAGCAGCACATCTGGTCCGAAGACCCCAACGGGGGCGACTCCAACGGCATCACACTCCGAGGCGATGTGCTGCCAGACGACCGGACGCATGATCCTGACGGTGGGGAACTACTGCTCCGACATTCGATCGGCGTTCGAGGGAATCGCGTTACGGAAAGGGCGTTGACTCAGCAGTGCTACTTCCGTATATCTTGCTCGGAAGTGCGGGCGCTAGATGACCTGATCGACATCGCGAGCGACCTCCAAGACCTGGTATCGATCGCCATAAACCGAACGGCGGACATTGACGCGCTAGGGTTCTGGCACCCAAGTGTGTACTGGCAGCCGACGCCCGAGGCCAAAAAGTCACCGAAGCCGGTGGAGTACTTCGTTCCTTGGAATGCACGCGATACAGGCCCGACGCCGCGCGGTCTACAGGCGCACGAGATGTTCTTCACGTACCCAGACTTCGGTGGTATCGACGGTATTGGCCGGTGGCTGCGAAGTGCCTGGCGACACCGGGGCGGCCTTGGACGTGTCATGGCGAGCCGCTACGCGCGTCAGATGCTTGTTTCTGACCGACTGCTGAACCGGGCTGCAGCCCTCGAAGCTTTCGACCGGGAGGTTACGGGATTCGCTGGATCGAAGTTCAAGACCCGCATGAAGCGCTGCGCAGACCTCGCGGGAGCGCCATTCGCCGGGCTAGTCGGGGACATCGACGCGTGGGCGGAGGTGATTCGCCTAGACCGCGATGACATCGCCCATCACTTTGGGCGGAGGATGAAGCACAGTTCCGCCGACCAGTTCTTCCTCGCTGAATCGCTCTATTGGTTGTTCATACTGTGCATGCTGCGCGACTGCCAAGCCCCGGCGAAGGTGTACCAGCGGATTGCAGACCATCAGGCGCTCGACTGGCTCGGGCATCGCGTCCAGTCGGCGGTACAGAATCGGCGGTAGCGTTGTCAAGCGTCGACCATCGCGTGCAGGTCGAACCCGAGTTCTGTTGGGTAGCAGGTAGCAGTATCTCCTTTCTCAGTTGCTGGTAGGCGGGGTGGTGCAGCATCTGGGCGGTCTTGACGGTGACGAGGTCACGGAGGCCGGCGACGCTAACATCCGCCATTGGATCCCCAACGGCGGCACCTACGTTTGCCTGACGGCCCTGCGCGGGAAGTCGATCATCGACAACTTCGCCTCCCACCGCACTTGCGTCCGCTCCGGGACGCCCCAGATCGCCTCCTCGTACAGCACCGCCACGCCGCGGCGGTCGCGCAGGACACACGACTTCTGCACGACGGGGGCGGCGCGCTCGAGATGGAACAGGTCAGCGACCTGTGGAGTTGCGTGGACCGCGCAGGTGGCCTCGTCCCCGTCGCTGAGCGCCACCCCGAAGCGGTCGATCAGGTGGTACAGGCTCTGCTCGGGCCCCTCATCGCTGACCGCATCGGCCGTGAGCCCACGAAACTCCTGGGAGGGGAGGTAGGCGGAGGACATAAAGACGGGATGGTCGTTGAGCAGCCGTAGTCGGCGGAGCAGGAACATTGTCTCGGCGTTGACCAGCCCCAGGGCGCTCGCAGCCGGCTCGACCTCGGCGACCTCGCCGAACTCAAGCAGCCGAGAGGACGGGCGCTCGCCGCGCCGCAGGGCGACGTCGGTGAATGACACCAGGCACGGCGCGTCGATGTGCGGCTGATCGTTCACGAACGTGCCGACGCCTTGACGGATCACGATCAGTCCGTCGCGGCTGAGGTGGTCAATCGCCCGCCGCACCGTGATGCGACTGACGCCGTAGATCTCGCCGAGGCGCCCCTCGGGGGGCAGGACTTCCCCGGGAGCGAGCGACTCCGAGGCGAGCAGACCCCGAAGCCGGGACTCCAGGCGGTAGTAGAGCGGAATGGGACCGTCCTCCCGCGCGATGGGCTGCTGACGAGCCCACACCGCGTTTGCGGCCAACCGCCACCTCCCCCAGCATGACCTCAAGACGTCATGACCTCTGGCAGCGCAGTAGACACTGGTCCGTGGCGTGCTGTCAACAAATTCTTTGCTCGGCGTCGCGGTGCTCACTGAAACCCGGCACCCTGACGGACTTCAGCCGCGCGCGGGGTGAGCACCCCCGGGCCCGCTGGCGGACTACGCCGCCGCGTCGGACTGCTGGTCGTAGGCCTCGTCTGACCGAAAGCGCTGCAGGCACTGTTTGCCCCGCAGGCCGCGTTCGACCTCCAGGT
>JACCVM010000275.1 GCA_013698135.1 Euzebyaceae bacterium
GGGGTGAGATTGGCGGCTGCGCGGGGGACGAATCTGTCGCACAATCAAGGGAGGTCCACAACGCACGGGCCACGATCGTCGGAGTCCGATGATGCCGCTGTCAGACCGCGAGTCGCAGATCCTGGCAGACATCGAAGCACGGCTGCGCGCGGACGACCCGAAGTTCGCCAGGGCCGTCGGCACGCCCACGGTCTCATCCCACGCCCGCCGCCAGATCAAGCTGGCCGTGCTGGGCTTCCTCCTCGGCTTCTGCCTGCTGATGCTGGGACTGTTGCACCTGCTGTGGGGGCTGGCGGGCTTCGCCTTGATGCTGGCCAGTGCGGTGCACGGTGCCAACATGGTCAAGCGACTCGGTTCCGAGCAGACCAGCGACCTGAGTGGACAGCTGCGCGGCGGCCTTCGCAGCTACCTCAACGATCGGCGATCCCGGGACGACGAGGAGCGCGACGCCTGAGGATGCGCGCGGCGGGGGAGGCGCTGCCGCTCGGCTGGGAGCGCCGCCGCGAGAGGCCGGCAACTGCCATCCCGAGCGCGCCGCGGACGCGGACCAGCGGCCGTTGCCACGCCGGGACGCCCGCCAGCAAACCCCTGCCCAACCGCTCGGCGGCGTCCTCGGAGGTCGCCGCCGACTCGGGTGGCAGCGCCGTCGCGTAGCGCGCTCGCGCCGCCGCCTCGGCCAAGGCGCCAGCCGCTTGCCAACACTCGCCGGAAGACCGTCGCGCGAGGCGGTGCAGGTACTCGTGGTCGGTTTCGGACTCCGCCGGGGCCACGCCCAGCCCGCGTCCGATCCGCTCGGTCTGTGTTCGGGCGTGCAGCACCCGCTGCACGGGTGACAGGGTGCGGTTGCGACCGCCTGCGGCGACCATGCCGCCGGCCAGCACCGCTATCCCCAGCAGGGCCAATCCGGTCAGCAGGAGCGCGCGCGCCGCGCCGTTCCTTCCTCCGCTCCCCGCGGCGTCGGCAGCGGGCGAGGGGGCGGTGTTGGTGCGGTCCAACGGGTCTTCGGGAACGAGGTCGGCGCGCTCCTCGCCAGGAATTAGGCGTTCGGGGTCGTCGACCCCACCCTGAGCGGCGGTGATGCTGGGCGCCAGGTTCGCCGCCGAGGGCACCAGCACGTTGCCGTCGCTGCGGGGGGTCGGCTCGAACGTCACCCAGCCCAGGCCGGGGAACAAGACCTCGACCCAGGCATGCGCGTTGGCGTTGGTGACGACGTAGGCGCGATCCTCGGGGTCGACCAGCTCGCCGGGGGTATAGCCGACCGCCACGCGGGCGGGGATGTTCAGCGATCGCAGCATCACGGCCATCGTCCCGGCGTACTGCTCGCAGTAGCCGATCCGGTTGCTGATGAACGCCTCCATCGCCTGACCGCTGTGGCCCTGCGGCGGTTCGGTCGAGTACTCCCAGGAGCGCAGCTCCTCCTGGATGGCCAGGGCCTGGCGGAACGGTGTGGCGGCGCCGGCCTGGTCGACGATCTGGCGGGCCAGCGCGGGCACCGCGGGTGGGACGTTGGCGGGCAGCTGGGTCAGCGCGCCGTCGAGGGAGAACGACTGAGCCGCGTCCAGCTGCTCGGCGTCGGGTGACGGCAACGCCGCTGACACGGTGTAGGTGTCGCCGGCCTCAAGCGTCGTGCCCTGGTCCAACGTCATCGTGGACAGCGACGGGTCGTACTGGAAGGCCCCCGCCGCCTCCCCGCTGACCGTCAGGGCCTGGTAGGGCGCGGGCACCAGGACCGCCTGCGACAGGTTGGCCACCTCAACGTCGACGTTGACCTGGGCGGCCGGTCCGATCCCGACCTCGAACGGCACGTCGCCATCCAGCGGCGCGCCGTCGATGCCCTGGTTGGTCCACTCCTCGTTCTCGCCGTAGACGTCCAGCGACGTCACGCGCAGGTACACCGGGCGGTCGCTGCGCACCCGCATCACTGGCCCGGTGTCCTGCGCCACCAAGCGGGTGCGGATGTCGACGATCGGGTTGGAAGTCAGGGTGGTTCCGCTGGACCCGCGCAGCTCATACCACGGTGGCTGGCCGAAGCCCGGCAGGAAGCCGGCGAGCCCAGTCCCCGCGACGATAGCGACGAGGGCGATGACACTGCCGCCCGGCAGCAGCGTGGCTGCGCCCCGCCGGCTGCGACCCCCCACCCAGGTGCCCCAGCGTCCCAGGTCATCGCCCGCGAAGGCCAGCAGCAGCGCGGTCGCGGCCACCAGGAAGGGCACCGTCCATCGCCACGCCGCGGTCGCCCCCGGCGCCAGCGTGAGCGGCACCACCCACAGCACCAACGCCATGACCGTGGCCTTGAGGGGCGCCGCCAGCCGGCCAACCATGCCCTCGACGGCATGGGCGATGGCCCACACCCCGGTGACAGTGATGAAGATCAGGCCAGCCTCCGCGAAGGCGGGGGCCGGTCGCAGCCGCATGAGCTCGAGGCCGCGCTGCCACAGCGCCACCGCGCCCTCAGCGGTGGCGGGGGTCGGCAGCACCTCCAGCGCCAGGGTGTCGGCGAAGAAGGCGAAGGAGCAGAACACCACCCAGCCACCGACGCTGACACACAGGCTGGTGACCGGATCCAACCCGTAGCGACGGGCGCCGTAGGACAGCCCGGCGGACAGCAGCACCGCCGCGAACACCGGCGCGAGGAAGGCAAGCCCCACGAACACCCGCGTCAGCGGCAGGCAGGCCGCTGCCAGCAGCGCCAGCGTCGCGAGCAACGTCAGCACCTGCGGCGTGTCGGATGAGGGTGCAGCCCGGGGCGGGGGAGCGGGATCCGGCGGCGGCGCGGCCGCGGAGGGAGGGCGCCGCGCGGGTGCCGGCTCGAGGGTCGTGCTCACGAGGCGGCTCCCGGCTGGTAGGCGGTGGCGCGGGGACGCCCTCCAGTCAACAGCCGCCAGCGGTCGCCGAGGGCTTGCGACGGGGCAATGGTCGTCGCCTTCCAACCACCGGCGCGCAGCAGGGCGGCCATCGACTCGGCGCGGTCGGAGCCGCCGGAGCCGGAACCCCCGGAGACGACGAGCGCAGCGCGGGCGCTGAAGGCGCGCCCGGCCTGCAGCAGGGCCTTGGTGTCGGCGGAGCGGGCCACCGGCTCGTCGCCGGGCGGCGGCGCGATCACGGCCATCAACAGCCCCTCGCTGGCCGCGCCGCGCAGTCCCCGCAGCGCCGGACCCAGTGCGGGCACCCGCGTCGGGGCCACCTCGGCGAGCCGGTCGAGGTGGGCCTGCCACGGCGCGAGAGGGGGGGTGCGCTGGTCGGCCTCGGTCACCAGCCGCAGCCGGTAGCCAGCGTCGGCGAGGTGCCACACCAGGCTGGCGGCAACCGAGATGGCCTTTTCCAGCGGCGAGTCGCGGCCGATGTCGCGGTGCGCGCCGTGGCGGGTGTCGCACAGCACCGTGGCCTCGACCTGCCAGGGCTGCTCCTGCTGGCGGACCATGAGCGTCTGGCGGTGGGCGGTCGACGGCCAGTGCACCTGACGCAGGTCGTCGCCGGTGACGTACTCGCGCATGGTGTAGAACTCGTCGCCGCTGGTGAACAGCCGGCGCAGGTCGCTGGCTCCCGAGCCCAGGTGCGCTCCCAGGCCGACCCCCTCGCCGAGCGATTCGATCCGTGGGTAGACCACCACCTCGTCGACCCCGCGGTAGCGGCGGACCCGCTGCGTCAGCCCGAACGGGTCCCGGACGCGGACGCGCAACGGACCGACGGGATAGCGGCCACGCGCCCTGCCATGCAGGCGATAGCGCAACGACGCGGTCCGTCCCGCGCCGAGGCCGGGGACGACGAAGCGCGGCTGGTCGGCCAAGGCCCGGTGGCTGGTGTCCTCAACCAGCAGCAGCGACGTCGGGAATCGCGCGTCGTTGCGCAGACCGACGACGGCCTCGCCGGTCCCGCCCTGCAGGATGCGATCCTGCGTCACGCTGCGCCGTACGGCGATGGTGGCGGTGGACAGCCGCACCGCGACAGCTCCGACCACGACCAGCAACCCGGTGGCGGCGGCCACCACGTACAGCTCGGGCACGCCCAGGAAGCGGCCGATCGCCCACAGCAGCACCGCTGCGGCCAGCAGCCCGGCACCACGGCGGGTCAGCATGGCGGCTAGGTCCCCGCCCTTGGCTGGGGCCCGGACTCGGCGGGGATGGGTACAGATCCCAACAGCTCGTCGAGCACGTCGGCGGGATGTTGATCGGACATCTGCGCCTCGGGCGTGAGGATCAGGCGGTGGGCCAGCAGGGGCTGCACCAGCGTCTTGACGTCGTCGGGGATCACAAAGTCGCGCCCCTGGGCCGCGGCGTAGGCGCGTGACGCCCGCAGCAGCGCCAGGCAGGCGCGCGGCGAGCCACCCAGCTCCACGGCCGCGTGGGTCCGGGTGGCGCGCACCAGGTCCACGATGTAGCGGCGCAGCGGCTGGGCTGCGTGCAGCCCCTTGACCGTCTCGACGAGGGCTGCGATCTCCTGGGCGTCGGCGACGGGTTGCAGGCTGGCCACCCGGTCACCGCGACCGTGCACCTCGAGCATCTCCATCTCGGCCTCCACGCCGGGGTAGCCGATGCTCAGGCGCATCATGAACCGGTCACGCTGCGCCTCGGGCAGGGGGTAGGTCCCCTCCAGCTCAATCGGGTTCTGGGTGGCGATCACCATGAACGGCACCCCGAGCTCGTGGGTGGTGCCGTCGACGCTGACCGTACGCTCCTCCATGGACTCCAGCAGGGCGGACTGGGTCTTGGGGCCGGCGCGGTTGATTTCGTCGCCCAGCACGATGTTGGCGAAGACCGCACCCGGCTTGAACTCGAAGTCGCCGTGCTCCTGGTTGTAGACGGTCACCCCCGTGATGTCGCTGGGCAGCAGGTCCGGGGTGAACTGCACCCGCCGAACGCTGCAGGCGATCGATCGGCCGATGGCCTTGGCCAGCAGCGTCTTGCCAACGCCGGGAACGTCTTCGATGAGCAGATGGCCCTCGGCCAGCAAGGCGACGAGGGCGAGGCGCACGACCTCGGACTTGCCTTCCAGCACGGTCTCGACGTTGGCGGCGATCCCCGCGAACGAGTCGGCCAGCGCCTGCACCGACACCCCGTCCTCTGGCTTGGTCGCCACTGGCTGAACCCCTTGTCGAAAGGTTTGATCGCCGATGCCGTGCGCGGCGGGCCAGTGTAGCGATGCCTACGCCGGGCCACGCCGCGCAACGCTGGACAGGGTCCGGCGACAAGCAAAGATCGGCCCGCGCAGCAGGTGCACACGGGCGCGGTCTCGGGTCCCTATACTTCCGCGCCATCCAGGGGGTAGCCGCAGCCGGAGCGTTCGGTCGTCAGCAACGGTGGCCATCCGGGTTCAGCCGGTGTGCGAATCGACCCACCGGTCAGGTCGAGCAGGAGGAAACGGATGCGTTCCGACAACAAGTTCAGCCGCTGGCGTTGGTTGGCGGTCATGGCCGTGCTGGCCATGGTGGCGGCGGCCTGTGGCGGCTCGCCCAGTGGTGAAGGCAGCGAGGCCGGTGGCAGCGAGGCCGGCGGGAGTGAGGCCGGTGGCAGCGAGGCCGGCGCAAGCGAGCCGGCCGAAGGCAGCGCTGAGGCTACCGAGACCATGGTGTTCGGCACGTCGGCCGACCCGCTCGTACTCGACGGCGCGCTGGTGTCCGACGGTGAGTCGCTGCGCGCCATCGACCAGATGTTCGAGGGCCTGGTGACGCTGGAGCCAGGCGGCACCGAGGTGGTGCCGGGCCTGGCCACCGACTGGGAGGTCTCCGACAACGGCCAGTCCTACACGTTCACCTTGCAGGAGGGCGTGACGTTCCACGACGGCGAGCCGTTCAACGCCGAGGCGGTGTGCTTCAACTTCGACCGCTGGTACAACTTCGAGGGCTCCTTCCAGAACCCGGCGGCGACCTACTACTGGCAGACGGTGT
>JACCVM010000002.1 GCA_013698135.1 Euzebyaceae bacterium
GAGCTAGACGCCGTAGCTGCCGCCCTGAGCCAGCGCATGCAGGATTTGCAGGAGTCGAAGGACGTCTTCGTCAACACCTAGTCGTAGGAAACGGGGGGACGTGTTCCACGACGCAGTATCTCTAGGACGCTGCTGAAAATCCGGTGGCGGTTCCGCGGTCAGGCGGGGGTGGTCGTCGAGACTGTGGGGATGCAGGGTATAAGCGTGTTGGACCGCCAGTTGTTGGACACTGCGGCGTTGTGCGGCCATCTGGTCCCGGCCGGGTCGGTGTACGCCTTTTTGGCTGAGCACCGCCATCGGTTGTTTCCTGATGAGTTGTTCGCGGATCTGTTCGCTTCGGGGGGCCGCCCGTCGGTGCCGGCGGATGTGATCGCGTCGGCGTTCGTGCTCAAGGAGCTGGAGGGCTTGTCGGACCGTCAGGCCGCGGCGGCGTTGACGCGCGACATCGCGTGGAAGGTCGCGTGTGGACTGGCGTTGGACGCGGCCAGTTTCGACGCGTCGGTGTTCGTGTATTGGCGGCGCCGGCTCAACGCCAGCGAGCGTCCGCACCGCATCGACGAGGCGGTCAAGGGCGTGGTGCGCGAGACGGGGATCCTTAACGGCAAGGCACGGCGGGCGTTGGACTCCACGGTGCTCGACGACGCGGTCGCGACGCAGGACACGGTCACGCAGCTGGTCGCGGCGATCCGCAAGGTCCGCGGGCTGGTGCCTGAGGCCCGCGAGGTGGCCGTGACCGCGCATGACTACGCCCGGGGCGGCAAGCCGGATTGTGCGTGGGACGACCAGGTCGCCCGCGACGCGTTGGTGACCGCGCTGGTCGCTGACGCGATCAACATCATCGACTGCCTGCCGGTGACCGGGCTTGACGAGGACGCCGAACGGGCGGTGGCGCTGCTGGCGCTGGTCGCCGGCCAGGACGTCGAGCCCGGCGAGAAGCCCGGCAGCTGGCGTATCGCCCGGGCGGTCGCGCGCGACCGGGTCGTGTCGGTCGTGGACCCGGAGTCGCGGCACGCCCACAAGTCGCGTGCGTCGTACCGCGACGGGTACAAGGCCCACATCGCCGGTGAGCCCGAGACGGGGCTGATCACCGCCAACACGCTCACGCCGGGCAACACCGCCGACGGGCACGTCGCCGCCGCGCTGCTGGCCGACGAGGACGCGCCGGTTGAAGTGCTGGGCGACTGCGCCTACGGCGGCGGGCAGACCCGCGCCGACATCGCCGAGGCGGGGCACACCACAACGATCAAGCCGCTGCCGCTGCGCCCGGCGGTGCCCGGCGGGTTCGACCGTGACGACTTCACCGTCGACCACGACGCGAACACCGTCACCTGCCCCAACGGGGCGACCGTGACGATCAGTCCCAAGGGCAACGCCACCTTCGGGCGCCGCTGTCACGACTGTCCGCTGCGGGACCGGTGCACCACCAACAAGTCCGGACGCAGCCTGCACGTCAGCGCCCACGACGCCCGCCTGGTCGCCGCCCGCGCTCAGGCCAAGACCCCCGAGTTCGCCCAGACGTACCCGCGCCGTTCGTTGATCGAACGGTCGATCGCCTGGCTGGTCAAAGACGGCCACCGACGCTGCCGCTAACGCGGCGTCAAACGCAACCAGCTCGGGTTGAGCCTCCGCGTCGCGGCGGTCAACCTGACACGCCTGTGCAACCTCGACATCCGCTACGACAGCGGCTGGAAGATCCCCACGACCGCCTGAACCGGCGGTCTGGGGACCCTGCGCGCCACCCACGACGACCCCGCGACTCCAACATCGCCACATCGCGTCCAGCGCGACCCGCAACAACGACTCACAGGCCAATCGCACCTCGCCGGACGGTCCATCACATGCCGTCTCACCGCCTCGAGCCGCACGCCGGAAGCGAGTACTTCATCACGTCCCTAGCCTGAGCGCCAAGCTGACTGCCGCTCCCTGCGGTTGGCTCAAAGGCGAGGCACTGCCTGATGCCAGGGCTTCTGTGGCGCTATTGCCGCAACGTATCCCAGGACGCGAAGTTCGCGTACTGCGTGCGTCCCTGCGCGGGCCGAATGCCGTCGTCAAAGCCTCGGTAGCGGCCGTCGAC
>JACCVM010000022.1 GCA_013698135.1 Euzebyaceae bacterium
GGTAACGATTGACCGCACCTACCAGCTAAACTTTGGCGGGAACATGGACTTCATGAACATGCTGGAGCGCTCCCGCCTGAGCTCCAAGAAGGTGTCCAAGACCCAGTCGGTGACCAGCCAGATGGGCAACGGCATCGGCAAGGACAACATCCACATCGGCCCCTCCGACCACGTGCCGTGGTTGGACGACCGCAAGTGGGCCTACATCCGCATGGAGGGCCGCAACTTCGGCGACGTGCCGCTCAACTTGGAGCTGAAGCTTGAGGTCTGGGACTCGCCGAACTCCGCGGGCGTGGTGATCGACGCCGTCCGCTGCGCCAAAGCCGCCCTCGACCGTGGCATCGGCGGTCCACTGCTGGGTCCGTCGAGCTACTTCATGAAGTCGCCGCCGGCGCAGTTCGCCGACGACGTCTGCCGCCAGATGGTTGAGGACTTCATCGCCGATGGATCACCGGGAACAGAACCGGACGTGTCCGACCCGCGCGTGTCCCACGTCGTAGGACGCGAGGCCTCTGAGCCCGCGATCGTGGACCTGCCGGCGATGGACCCCGAGCCGGCGCCCGCCCGGCTCTGACCAACCGACGCGCGGCTCAGCGCGCCGGTAGCCGGCCGCAGCGCTCCGCTGGCGCGTAGCGGTACCAGACTCGCCCGTGCACAGCGCGCAACGGCACGGCGCCGTAGTGGCGGCTGTCGGTCGAGTGCGCGCCGTTGTCGCCCAACACCACCAGGCCCGCACCCGCTGACAGGGCCCTGCCGGCGGCGACCACCTGCTCGCCGGGCAATGCGGCGACGCGCTTGATCACCCAGCGGTTCGGCTCGGACGGGTCACGGATGACCACGAGGTCGCCGCGCCGCGGGCGGCGCGCGGGGCGGACCAGCAGCCGGTCGCCTGGCAGCAGCGCGGGAGCCATGGACAGGCCCTCGACGGCCACCCGCCACGGCCCGCTCGACCGGGTGAAGGCGACGACCGCGAGGACCACCGACAGGCCGGTCCACAGCCGGGGGCACCAAGTTTCCCTTGCTGGCATCTGGATAGAGTAGGCCCCACGGATTGCGCACCCCCCGCGACCCTCGCAACCCGCAAAGGAGTCCTCTCCAATGCCCTTCGCCAGCCGACTGCTGTTCCTGCTCGACCGGGTCAGCGCCCCCTCCACGGTCCATGCCCACTGCGACATCCCGTGCGGCGTGTACGACCCCGAGCAGGCACGGATCGAGGCCGAGTCCGCCTACAAGATCATCGAGAAGTACCAAGCCTCCGACGACGAGCTGTTCCGCCAGCGCTGCGTCATCGTGAAGGAGGAGCGCACCGAACTCGCCAAGCATCACATCTCGGTGCTGTGGAGCGACCACTTCAAGCCCGAGCACCTCGAGCAGTTCCCCAACCTGCACGACGTGTTCTGGCGGGCGCTCAAGCAGTGCTCGGCGGTGAAGCGCTCCGTGGACAGCCAGGAGGCGCAGAAGCTGCTCGACCTTATCGACGAGATCGACGCCATGTGGCAGAAGACGGGCGGTCTGGAGACCACCCGCAAGAACGGCCGCCCCTCCGCCTAAGCTCGGCGGTGCAGCGCGCAAGGCCTCGCCGGTTGGCGGGGCCTTTGCCATGAGAGGCTGGCTGAGGGGTTGGCGATGACAACCGAGCCAGTCGACGACGACCTCGCGGCCCTCGCCGCCGCCTGCGGCGTCACGACCTCCTACGACGACTACCGGAAGCGGCCGGTGGACGTCGGTGCCGAGCCGGTCCGCTTGGCGCTGGCGGCGATGGGCGTGGCGGCCGACGATGCTGCCGCCGTCCGGGGCTCGCTCGAGCGCCTGCGCATCCAAGCCGCCGAGCACCCGCTGGCGCCGAGCGTGGTGATGCGCACCGGCACGGCCGCCACGGTCACGTTGCCAGCCGGAACCGGTGTGGTCGAGGCCGCGGTGCGCACCGAGGACGGTACGGTCCGCCCGCTGCCGGGTAGCGAACCCGACCGCATCGTCCTGCCGGCAGACTTGCCGACCGGCTATCACCGGCTTGACGCCGCCGCCGGCTCGGCCGAGACCTCGGCGCTGCTGGTGACGGCGCCCGCACGCTGCCCGCAGCCGCTGGGGAAGCGGCGGGGCTGGGGGTGGATGGCGCAGCTGTACCAGGCTCGCAGCCGCGAGTCGTGGGGCATGGGCGACTACGGCGACCTGGCCACGCTGGCCGCCTGGAGCGGCGGTCTGGGCGCCGCGATGCTGCTGGTCAACCCCCTGCACGCCGCGGCCCCGGTGCTGCCGCAGACCGACAGCCCGTATTACCCGTCCAGTCGCCGGTACCGCAGCCCGCTGTACCTGCGCCTGGAGGTCCTGCCAGAGCACGACGCGCTGCCGGTCGCGGCTCGAGCCGAGGTCGCGCGCCTGGCAACCCAAGCCCGTTCGGCAAGCGGCAAAGGGAGCATCGACCGCGACGCCGTCTTCGTCGCCAAGACCGCCGCGCTCGAGCTGCTGGCCTCCGTGCCACGCTCACCCGAACGGGCCGCCGCCTTCGCCGCATGGCGGCAGGAGCAGGGGCAGGGCGTGGTCGACTTCGCGACGTTCTGCGCGCTCGCCGAGCGCCACGGCACGCCATGGCAGCAGTGGCCCGCTGCCTTGCGGCATCCGCGGGGACCCGCCGTGGCGCGAGCCCGCAGGCAGCTGGCGGCTCGCGTCGAGTTCCACGTCTGGCTGCAGTGGTTGTGCGACACCCAGCTGGCCCAGGCCGACGCGGCGGCGCACGCCAGCGGCATGGCCGTCGGCGTGGTGCACGACCTGGCCGTCGGCGTCGACCCCGGTGGCGCCGACGCCTGGGCGCTGCAGGACGACCTCGCCACGGCGATGACCGTGGGTGCCCCACCTGACAGCTTCAACCAACAGGGCCAGGACTGGCGGCTGCCGCCGCTGCTGCCGGGGCGCCTGGCGGCCACCGGCTATGCGCCGTTCCGCGACATGCTGCGCTCGGTCCTGCGACACGCGGGCGGGGTACGCGTCGACCACATCATGGGGCTGTGGCGGTTGTGGTGGGTGCCAGAAGGCAAACCGGCGTCGGATGGCACCTACGTGCGCTACCCCGCCGAGGAGCTGCTGGCCGTGCTGGCGCTGGAAGCCCATCGTGCCGCTGCACTGGTCATCGGCGAGGACCTGGGAACCGTCGAGGACGGTGTCCGCGAGACGCTGGCCTCCCAGCAGATCCTGTCGTCGCGGGTGCTGTACTTCGAGCACGTCCACGACGACGCCGACCAGCCGCTACTCCCCGCCGCCGACTACCCGCCGCTGGCCCTGACCACGATCACGACCCACGACCTGCCCACCGCCGCCGGCTGGTGGGCCGACGAGGACGTGCGGGTGCAGACCGAGTTGGGGCTGTACAGCGCCGCCACGACGCCGTCGGCCGAAGCGGCCCGCAAGGCCGGCGAGCGCGCGCAGATGCGGGCTCTGCTGGTCAGCGAGGGGCTGGTCGGCGCCGACGCCACGGACGACGAGCTGGTCGCCGCCATGCACGCCTTCGTGGCCCGCACACCGTCCGTGCTGGTCGCCACCGGCCTTGGCGACGCGCTGGGCGACCGGCGGCAACCGAACCTGCCGGGCACCACCGACGAGTATCCCAGCTGGCGCCTGCCACTGGCTCGCTGGCGCGATGGCGTGCCAGCACCGGTCGACCTGGAGGACATCCTCGACGATCCACGCGTCCTGGCCGTCGCGCGAGTCTTGCAAACCCGGGGTTAGAACGCCGGTGCTAGCGGCTCACGTCCACTTGGCCAACCACAGCTGCTCACCGAGGTCGGCGAGGTTGTCCAACTCGGCTTCGGCCTCGTCGACGTGGTGCTCCTCGTCACGCAGGAACCCTTCGAGGAGACTTCGCGTGCCAGGGTCGCCCGCGTCGGCGCTGATGCCGATCGCTCTGCGGTACCGCTCGACCGCCCCGACCTCCATGTCGTAGTTGGCACGGAACTGCTCGATCACCGACTCACCGACCATCACCGTGAACAGCCGCTGCAGATTCGGCACGCCGTCGAGGAACAGGATCCGCTCGATGAGCGTCTCGGCGTGGCGCATCTCGGCGATGGACTCGTCGTAGTAGTCCTTGGC
>JACCVM010000030.1 GCA_013698135.1 Euzebyaceae bacterium
CCGCCTCGATCAGCCGCCCGAGACGGCCGGCGGCGTGCAGATCCCGGGGCGAGCGCCACCGCGAGCTCTGCGCGAAGATCGTCTGCACACCGGCGTCCGCGGCGATCGTGGCTTGCTGCTCGGGCTCCAGGCTGTCCTCGACGTCGACCCAGGTCGACAGCCCCATGAAGGCCTGCAAGCGGCTGGAGGCGGTCTGATCCGCGGGTTGCGCGGTGGGCGTGGGCGACGGCGCATCCGCAGGTTGCGCGGTGGGCGTGGGCGACGGCGCAGGCGTGGGTGACGGCGTGTGCGTCGTCGACGGCGTGGAGCTTTGGGACGGCGTCGCCGCGACGTCACTCCGCGCCGGTGAGGGCCCCGCCGGGCTCGACGTCTCAGGGCGGGGCAGCGCCACGTCCGTCGGAGTCGCCTCGGCAGCCGCCTGCGCGGGACCGTCGCCGGGCCCACGCGGCCCGGAGCGGGCAGCCACCGCAATGCCGAAGACGCCGCCGGCCACCATCACCGCGGCCACCAGGATGCGAGCGGCGATCAGGCGACGGGCGTGGGATGGCGTGGGGATGGCGAAGGTCCTCGGGTAGGGGCAGGACGGCTCGGGCCCTCAAAGGTAGGTCAGCAGTGCCACCACCGTGGCCAGTCCCAACGCGCCCCACGCGGACCGCTGCGACTCGATCAGCGCGCCGACGATGAGGCCGATCCCCGCCAGGTATGCCGCCCGCCACAGACCGTAGGTGAACTCGAAGGCGTCCAAGCGGAGGGTGAACGCGCCGAGGGCCAGGATCACCGTCGGCGTCAGCAGGATCGCCCGGGAGGTGAGCTGACGGCCGGCGAGCTCCCGGTAGGCCAGATACGCGGCGGCGGCGACCGCGAGAGGGAACAGCAGCAGCGTGCTACGCACGATGATGCTCTGCCCCCCGAGCACCGTGGACAGGATCAACAGCCCCGACGTGACCGCGGACACCACCGCCAGGACGCGGCCGATCTCCAGCACCCCTGTCGGCAGGTAGCGGGGGTCGCTGCGGAAGGCGTCGCGGGCCTTGGCGGTGGCGTAGACGCACAGCAGCACGAGGCCGAAGACGAAGGTGATGCGCCGAACGAACAGCAGCAGCGCGCCTTGCATCACCACTCCGAAGACCGGCAGACCACCGCCAGGTCCCGCTCCGGCCAGCCAGCCGGTGACCACGGCCGCCACAACGAGCGGCGCCCCGATGAACAACCCGCGCAGGAACAGCGGTGACGGCTTGGTCAGGCCGTAGTCGGCGAAGCGTTCCTTGCGATAGCGGATCAGCAGGTACGGCACCAGGATCGTGGTCACCAGCGGCAGCAGCGCCACGATGACGGGACCGACGAACCGGATGCGGTCCAGCGGCACCAGTCCGAGAAAGATCCGCAGGATGAGGTCGCCGAACAGGTAGACGGCACCTGCCAGGTACAGGTCGGTGCGGGCTTCGTCGGGCGTGGTGTACATGCGCGGCATGCTACGGGCCAGGGCTATCGTTGAGCCCATGTCCCAACGGCTGCGGGTCTCTGTCATCGTGATCGGTGACGAGATCCTCGGTGGCTTCGTCGCTGACACCAACTCCGGTTGGCTCGCCGGGCGCTTGCAGACCATCGGCGTGCCGTTGGAGCGGGTGGTCACCGTGCCCGACGAGCATCCCGCCATCGACGAGGCGCTGGGCACCGAACTGGGGCGCTCCCGTCCGCGCCTGGTCATCACGTCTGGCGGCATCGGGTCAACGCCCGACGACCTCACCCTTGAGTCGGTCGCCCGCCACCTCGGCGTTGGCCTGCGGACGGAAGCGGCCATCGACGAGGGGATCACTGCCGCCCTCGCATGGACCGCGCAGCAGGGGGTTAGCGTCACAGAAGGTCACGCCACGTCGATGCGGAAGATGGCGCGGGTGCCGGAGGCCGCCTACCTGCTGCCCGGCAACGAGGGCCTGGTGCCCGGCATCGCCGTCGACGTCGACGGGGGCGTGCAGGCCTGCGCCGGTGCAACCATCGTCGTGCTGCCCGGCGTTCCCAGCGAGCTGCGCCGGATCATGACCGAAGGCGTCGAGCCCGCCCTGCTCGCCGGCCGAGGTGAGCCGCAGCACGTGGCCGAGGTCACGCACGGCTATCCGGAATCCACGCTCAACCCGGCGCTGGACCGCCTGGTCGCCGAGTACCCCGACGTGCACGTGGGGTCCTATCCGGGCGTCCCCTGCGTCATCCGGCTCAAGGGCGACAAGGCGCGCGTGGAGACTGGGATGGAACTGGTCACCGACTACCTGGAGTGGCTGGCCGCCGACCCCGGTTCCGCCTCGTTGCGCGCCGGCTGGCGCGCTCGCTGGACGTAGCGCGCGCTGTCGCTGGGTGGGCGCCGGGTCAAGGGCGCTACCGCTGTCGCTGGATGAGCGCCGGGTAGGCTGGCGGCCATGCCCGAGTTGCATGCCATGTTCGTCCACGCGCACCCCGACGACGAGTCCTCCAAGGGCGCGGCCACGATGGCCCGCTACGCCAAGGAGGGCTACCGAATCTCCGTCGTGACCTGCACCGACGGCGCGGCCGGCGACATCCTCAACCCCGCGATGGACCGTCCGGGCGTCGCCGAGCGGATGCTCGAGATCCGCCGGGAAGAGCTGGAGCGGGCGCTGCAGATTCTCGGCGTTCGCGAGCAATTCGATCTTGGCTATCCCGACTCCGGCTACGTCGAGGACTTCGACGGCGACGCCACGAAGCTGGCCGACGACTGCTTCTACAACGCCCCGATCGACGAGGCCACGGCGCGGCTGGTCCGCATCATCCGCGCCGAGCGGCCCGACGTCCTTGTCACCTACCCCCCCGACGGCGGCTACCCCCATCCGGATCACATCCGCTGCCACGACATCTGTGCCGCGGCCTTCGACCTCGCGGCCGACGCCAGCGCCTACCCCGAGGCCGGCGAGCCTTGGCAGGCGCGCAAGCTGTACTACGTCGGTGCGTTCAGCCGCAGCAAGGTGGAAGCCCTGCACCAGGCGTGCCTCCAACGGGGCATCGAGTCGCCGTTCAGCGAATGGCTGGAGCGCTGGGACCCCGACGAGGTTGACCCGTCCACGACCCACGTCGACGTCGGCGAATACCTGGCAACGCGCAGCCAGGCGCTGCTGGCCCACGCCACCCAGATCGACCCGGACGGCATGTGGTTCCGGGTCCCCGACGACCTGGTGCGCGAGATCCACCCTTGGGAGGACTACCAGCTGGCCCGCGGCGAGGTGTCGACCGACCTGCCCGAAGACTCCCTGTTCGCGGGTCTGGAGTGAGGCGGATCGCCGCCGCGCTCATGGTGCTGCTAGCCCTGGTGGCATGCACCCCCGACGCAAGCGGCAGCGGCAGCCTGGAAGTGTCGGCTCCATCGCCGGGGCAGCCCAGCGAAGCGGCGGCCAGCGAAGCACCCGCCGCCGACGCACCGGAGTCAGAAGACCCCGGCGCGACGCCACGGACTCCAGCTGCCGCCTGCCCGAAGCAGCGGCTGGCTGCCATCGACGATGTCGTCGGACAGCAGTTGGAGGCTTTTCGCGACCACAACTTCGAGGCAGCCCTGGCGCTGGCCACCGACGGTTTCCGAGGCAGCTTCACCCCGGAACGCTTCGAGGAAGTGATGACCGAGGGCTTCGCCGGGGTGCTGACGTCCGATCGCCATGAGCTGGCGCAGTGCGTCGGCGCGGACGGGCGGGCCCTGGCGCTGGTCCGGGTCACCGGGCCGGGCGGGACCGTAGGCCTGCTGTATGACATGCGGCGCGAGGACGGCCACTGGCGCATCAACGGCGCATCACCGCACACGGGCGATCCTGGCGCCACACCCTCGGAACCCGAGACGATCTGACCAAGCGCGAGGCGGTGGCTATGCGCGTCGCCGCGCCACGTAGAACAGGCAATCACGGCGCGTCTGCAGCACCGTCGTGGTGAACATCACCGGGGTGATGTCCTCGGTCACCCGCAGGCTGCCGTCGGCGCTGACGGTGAAGAAGCGCGCTGTGGTGTCACGCTCGCGCATGTCGGTGGCCAGCAGCGGCATGGCAGCGGTGGCGTGCATACGGCCGACTTCGGTGCCGGCCAGCATCATCCCAAAGTTGTGGCTGTCCAGGCCGACCGCGAGCACCAGATCCAGGTCCTCGGTGAGCGCCCCTCCGAAGGCGAACGGCACCTCGGGGCGCACCACCACGCGATGCATCATCTCGAAGACCCGCTGTGGCCGCAGCGGCGGCCCCAAGGCCGAGCCGCCGACCTCGGCCATGCTCAGGAAGCGTCGCAGGATCGCCGAGGCGAACGCGTGGTTTGCGGGCAAGCCCGGAAGTCCGCACTCCACGGACACGGCAGGGCAGTGACCCGACAGCGCCTCCATCAAGGTGCGCGCCCGCAGCGGCCAGCGCAGCACGGTGTCGGCGAGCCCAGCGGCCAGGGCAAGGCTCTCCTGGGTGGGATCAGGCACGATCACGTAGTAGGGGTTCATGCCGGTGTTGTTGTGGATGTCGACGGCGGCGGCGAGCCGGGCGTCGAGCAGCACGTCGAGCAGGGCGTCGGCACAGCGGCGCATCCGCGTCGTCGGCGCCTGGAGCCCCCACACGCGGTTGAAGTCCTCCTGCCCGTCGAGGAAGCGGTGGGCGAACCAGCCCTCCTGCGAGGCGGCTCGCACGTTGCCGATCACGACCCACAGATCGAACGGGTAGCGCTCGCCGGCACGCAGCACCTCCAGCACCGCGCGGTAGCCCGAGTCCTCGTTGCCATGCAGCAGGCAGGACACCAGGCGAGCTTCCGGCATCGCGTCCGTGCCGGGGATGCGGATCAGGGCAGGCTTGCCGAGGGCGACGAGGACATCCTCGTCGGAGCCGTCCAGCAACGGTTTGAGATCCTCGTAGCCGTCGAAGCGTAGGTAGAGGTCCTCATCGGTGAGCATCGAACGTGAGGGTAACCGCTCTGGTCAGCCGCCGATCGGCCCCCCGGCGGCTGCCGGTCAGCCGACCACTGGCCCCCGGCGGCTGCTGGTCAGCCGCCGATTGGCCATGTGTGCACCGGGTGGGCGTCGAATGACAGGGTCTGGTAACGGCGGACCAGCTCGCGGGCGGCCTCGGTGCGATCGAGATCCTCCTGGTCGAGCAGCTGACGCCAAGTGGCGATCTGCCAGGTGGCACCGTTCTGCCCGCTGAGTGTTCGCTGCTCGATGATGTCCAGGTAGTGGTCGACCTCGCCGGCGTCCACACCCCAATCCAGCAGCCCGTCGCGAGCCATCGGGATCAGGTGCTTGAGCAGCAGCTCGGTGGCCGGGACCTCGCGGCTCACCCGTGGCCAGTAGAACTTGGCGCCGAGGCCGTGGCGGGCCGCGGCGAAGAAGTTGTCAGTGGCCGACTCGAAGCTCATCAGGTCCCACATCTGCGGGCGCTGCGACACCAGGGCGTTGAGCAGGCCGTAGTACAGGGCGGTGTTGGCCACGGCGTCGGGAACGGTCGGGCCGGCAGGCAGGACCCGGTTCTCGACGCGCAGGTGTGGGCGGCCGCGGACGACCTCGTAGACCGGCCGGTTCCAGCGATAGA
>JACCVM010000058.1 GCA_013698135.1 Euzebyaceae bacterium
ATTTCCCCGACCAGCGCCGTGCGCTGGCCGCGGAGCTGCGCCGTTTGCGGCTAGATGCAGAGCTCACCGGCACTCAACTGGCCGATGCGGTCGGCATGAGCCAATCCAAGGTCTCCAAGCTGGAGACAGGCCGTCTGACCCCGTCGCCAGAGGACGTGGAGGCAATCGGTGTCGCGCTGAAGGTCCCCGCACGGGAACGCAAGCGGCTGGTCGAGCAGGCGGTCGCGTTGGGCAACGAGTTCAAGACCTGGCGGCAGGCCAATCGGCGCGGCGTAACGAAAGTGCAGCAGCAGCTCGCGGAGCTCGAGCGGAACACCACGACGTTTCGGTACTTCAACCCCGCGGGCATCCCTGGCTTGCTGCAATCCGCCGAGTACGCCCGCCTGGTGCTGGTTCGTCGCGTCACCGAACGCGAACAGCTGAGCACCGTTGTAGCCGCACGGGTCGCCCGTCAAGAGGCGCTGTTTGACAACGGCAAAGTGTTCTCGTTCGTGCTGACTGAAGCCGCGCTGAGGTGGCGGCTTGGCCCGCCGTCGGTCCAGGTGCAGCAGCTGGCTCACATTCAGAGCCTCGCCAGCCTCGCAAACGTGGAGGTCGGCGTCATCGAGTGGCACGTCCAGGCACCGCTGATCCCGCTCAACGCCTTCTCTGTCTACGACGACCAACTCGCCACCGTCGAGACGCTCAGCGGGGAAGTGACCCTGCGCGACGACGAGGATGTCGGCTACTACCTGGCCACCTTCAACGAGCTCGCCGAACTCGCGTCGTTCGGGCTCCGCGCCACGCACGTACTCCAGCGCATCCAGGCTGACCTGCAGCACCTTTCCACTTGACCGCCGCGCCATTCCGCCTCGCCGCCGAATTCGGCGGCATATTCCATTGACATCGCCGCACGTAATGGAATACCGTTGCCTCGGTAGTCCCGCTGACTTCAAGGAGAAGGCCGTGAAGCTGAAGGTGGATACGACCGGTGTGCTGTTCATGCTCGTTACCGACCCCGAGCCCGTTACCGATTTCAAGACCAACGAGCCGAAGATCGAGGGCGGCAAGGCTGTCTACCAGCTTCGGCTGGTTGTGATGGGTGACGGTGAGGCCGACGTGATCTTGGTGAAGGTCGCCGGGCAGCCGTCCGGGTTGGTGCCGGGCTCGCAGGTGCAGGTGGAGCGGTTGACCGCGCAGCCGTGGTCGATGGGTGACCGGGCCGGGATCGCGTACCGCGCCGACAAGATCACGGGAGCCACAGGCTCCGGGTCGCGGTCTGCGGCGTAGGGGTGATCGGTGATGCCGTGGGTCCCGATAGAGAAGACCCCTCCACCGCCGCAACTTCGCATCGAGGAGTCGTGGTGGTCGCGTGCAATCAGCTACGTGGCCCGTGTCGGCTGGGCGTGGCGGTTGGAGTTGACCATCGTCTTGTCGATGTCGGCGGTAGCCGCGCTGGTGGCCCGCAGGGTCGCCCCGGTCGCCGCGGCCCTTGCAACCGCGGTGGTGTTCTTGATCCTGGCGCTACTCCCGCCGCTGCGAAGGGCGCTGCTGCGCTGGGAACACGTTGCCTCCACTCGTCGGCGGTGGGCTCGCGCATGCCGCCACGCTGGTCTTGAAACCGCGAACGCCCGCGTTCCCCGCATCGTCAGCATCCGTCGACTGGTATCCGGTGACGTTTGCCGGGTGAAGGTGCCCGCCGGGGGCAACGTCACCGCCCTAGAACAGTCCACCGAGACGCTTGCTGCTGCCCTCGGCCTGCGTGAGGTGCGGGTGGCGCGGGATCGGCTGTGCGGCACGTACGCCGAAGTGGTGCTGGCCAAGGGTGATCCGTTGGCGGATCCGACGCCGTTGGATTGGCCGGACCTGCTCGCGGACCGGTTGTCGTTGTGGGATCCGGTCACGGTTGGGGTGGATGAGAATAGGGAGCCGCTGACCGTGTCGATGGTTGAGCGCAACATACTGATCGGCGGCGAGCCGGGCGCCGGGAAGTCCGCTGCCGCGTCGCTGCTCTTGGCAACTGCGGCGTTGGACCCGTCGGTCAAGCTGTGGCTATTCGACGGGAAGCTCGTTGAGCTTGCCGTGTGGCAACGGTGCGCTGAACGGGTGCTGGACTTCCACGCCGAACCGGCGATCACCGCACTTGAGGAACTCCAAGCGGAAATGAACGTCCGCTACCGGACGCTCCTGACTGCCGACAGGCGCAAGGTGGAGAGCTCTGACGGGCTGCCGCTGTACCTGGTGGCGATCGACGAGCTCGCCTTGTATTTGAACGGGGAGGATCGCAAGCAAGACAGGCGGTTCGCCAACCTCTTGCGCGACCTGGTCTCCCGTGGTCGTGCGGCGGGGATCATCGTCGTCGGCGCCACTCAGAAGCCGGCCGCTGATGTGATGCCGTCAGCGATCCGTGACCTGTTCGGGTTCAGGTGGGCGATGCGCTGCTCAACCCGCGACGCGAGTGACACGATCTTGGGCGCCGGGTGGGCGTCGCTGGACTACAACGCAGCGACCATCGACCCCGCCTGCCGCGGCGTCGGCCTTCTATTGGCCGAAGGCGGGGTGCCGGTGCGGTGCAAGTCGTACTACCTCTCTGACGACCAACTCCGCGCAGTCGCGCAACGCGCCGCACGCCTACGGGGCCGCCGCGCCGACGACGAGTCGCCCGCCCTCGCCGTCGCGTGAACCCGCTACCCGAAGGCGTCGTCGCAATCGGCGACGCCTGCGTCCAGTACCTGTCCCGACTGCTGGAAGGAGACCGCCGTGCCGCTGCTCCCGCTGGCTGCCGGGTGCCCCTGGAGCGGAACGCGGGCGTGCCCGAGGTGCCGGATGTTCACCGCAACCGGGCCGGGCAGTTGGAAGCGCTGAGCCCGTCGGCGTCCCCGTCGTCGTTGGTGGCGACTGTGACACGACTTCCTGTGCGTGGCGGTTCACGGTGACTGTGCCCGCCGCGCTGCTCGATCTAGTCGCTCGCGGGCGGCAGGTCGAGGCGATGCATGACGCTATTCGCCGTATCGGCGGATGCGTTGCTCCGGTCCGTGTGAAAGGCCAAAGCGACCGGGTTGACACGACGACGGGTGAGATAGTGCCCGGCTTGTCCACTGAGGGGCTGCCCGATGATTCGGCGCTGGTCGCCTGCCGGAACCGTCGTGCGTCAGTGTGTCCGCCGTGCTCGCGGGTGTATCAGGGCGATGCGTACCAGCTGGTCCGAGCCGGGCTGGCGGGCGGTAAGAACGTCCCCCAGACGGTGACCGGTAACCCGGCGTGGTTCGTCACCTTAACGGCGCCGAGCTTTGGGCCGGTCCACACCCAACGCCGGGATCGCAGCGGCCACGCGATGCTGTGCCGTCCCCGCGCCGGAGGTGAGAGCTGCCGGCACGGCGTGGAACTGTCGTGCACTCGCCGCCACAGCGGCGACGACGCTCTTTTGGGTCAGCCGATCTGTGCGGACTGCTTCGACTACCCAGGCGCAGTGTGGTGGAACAACACCGCCTCGGAGCTGTGGCGGCGGACCCGTATCCGGATCTATCGGGAGCTGGCGCACCTGCTCACCGCCGCGCGCGGCCACAAAGTCTCCGAGGCGCAGGTCAAGCGCGAGGTGTCGGTGCAGTACGCGAAGGTATCGGAGTACCAGAAGCGAGGCCTAATCCACTTCCATCTGGTCGTGCGTCTAGACGGCGCCAAGACGTCGGGGGAGCGGTACGGGTTTGACCGGCCACCAGTCGACGTGGACGGTGCGCTGCTAGCCGAGGCCATTCGTCGCGCTCACCGCCAAGTCCAAGCCCCGTACCCCCTCGACAAGGTCCCCGCGGAGCTGCAGCCGGCCGTTCTCGCTGCCCGATGGGGTGGAGAGATCGACCTCTCGTTCATCCTGCCCGACGACGCAGGGTCGGTGCCGGATAAGAACGCGCCACCGCCAACCGAACACACCACCGCCGCCACCAAGACGGAAGTGCGCAGGGCACGGCGGCGAACCTGCACCCGCCCGCGTGCTAACCGCACCGGCCGCATCCAACGACGGCCCGGACGGAAGCTGCCGCGCATGTGGGCGATGGCCCGCGGCGTAGTCGCCGGATACCTGGCCAAGTACACCACCAAGGACACCGAAGCGCTCGGGCATCTGAACCGACGCCTGGTCGCCGACGACCTACCCGCGTTGGTGGTCACGCCGCACGTCCGACGTCTGGTCGAGACGTGCCGGGCGCTGGGGGAGCACACGCCCGAGCGGCGGTTCCAGCAGTGGGCGCACCAGCTGGGCTACCGGGGCCACTGCCTCACCAAGTCCCGCTACTACTCGACGACCTTCAAGGCGCTGCGGGCCGCCCG
>JACCVM010000062.1 GCA_013698135.1 Euzebyaceae bacterium
CCGAGGCCGAGCAGATGGATGCCAGGGCAGAGGCGCTGACCCGCCGCTTGCAGCTGCTGCTGATCCCGAAGGACCCACTCGACGACAAGAACGTCATCGTGGAGATCCGCGCCGGTGCTGGCGGGGACGAGGCGGGGCTGTTCGCCGGTGAGCTGTACCGCATGTACGCCCGCTACGCCGAGCGCACCCGTTGGAAAGTGGAGGAGATGAGCGCCTCCGAGCAGGGCATCGGTGGGGTCAAGGAGGTCGTGTTCCAGATCAACGGGCGCGGCGCCTACTCCAAGCTCAAGCACGAGTCGGGCGTGCACCGCGTGCAGCGGGTGCCGACCACCGAGTCGGGCGGGCGCATTCACACCTCGACCGCGTCCGTGGCGGTGATGCCCGAAGCCGAGGACGTCGACGTGGTGGTCGATCCCAACGACCTCAAGGTCGACGTCTACCGCTCGTCGGGGCCGGGCGGCCAGTCGGTCAACACCACCGACTCCGCCGTGCGGATCACCCACCTGCCCACGGGCCTGGTGGTGTCGATGCAGGACGAGAAGTCCCAGCTGCAGAATCGCGAGAAGGCGCTGCGGGTCTTGCGGGCACGCCTGCTGCAGGCCGAGCAGGAGCGTGTCGCCAAGGAACGTGCCGACGTGCGGTCGGCGCAGATCGGCACCGGTGACCGGTCGGAGAAGATCCGCACCTACAACTTCCCGCAGAGCCGGATCACCGACCACCGCATCGGCTTGACGGTGCACAACGTCGGTGACGTGCTCGGCGGCGCGCTCGAGCCAATCGTGCAGGCACTGAACAACGAGGAGCAGCGCCGGCGTCTCGCGACCCTGTCGGAGTCCGTGTGACCGTCGGCGAGGCCCTCGCCGCCACCACGGCTCGGCTCGCGACGGCCGGGGTTCCCACGCCCGACGTTGACGCTCGATGGCTGCTGCAATCGGTGGTGGGTGGGCCGGGTGCCAGGGTGCGCCTGGATAGCCGGCGGCCACTCCACAGCGAGGCCGCCGCCCGCCTCGCCGAGTACGTCACGCGCCGTGTCCGGCGCGAGCCCCTCCAGCTCATCCTCGGCTCGGTCGGCTTCCGCCATCTCGATCTGTTGGTACGCCCCGAGGTGTTCGTCCCTCGGCCGGAGACCGAAGTGCTCGCCGGGATGGCCATCGCCGCGCTCCCCGCCGGCGGCGGTGGCGTCGTGGTCGAACCGTGCACCGGCACCGGCGCGGTGGCGTGTGCCGTCGCCTCCGAGGCGTCCCCGCGACTGGTTGTGGCCACCGACACGTCGGCGGCGGCGGTGCAACTGGCTCAGGACAACGCGGCGCGGGCGGAGGTCGCCGTCGACGTGCGACTGGGCGACTTGCTCGACCCGGTGCCCGCCGACCTGCGCGGCGAGGTCGACGTGCTGGTGTCCAACCCGCCGTACCTGGCTGCCGGCGAGTTGCGTGGCCTGGAGCCCGAGGTCGTGAACTGGGACCCCCACGACGCGCTGGTGGCGGGCCCCACCGGGCACGAGATCAGTGATCGGCTGATCCTCCAGGCACCGCAGTGGTTGGCCGATGGCGGCTGGTTGGTGATGGAGGTCGATCCCGAGCGGGCGGCCGCGACCGTCGCGCGGATGACGGCAGCCGGCCTGGCCGACGCCCGCATGCACAACGATCTAACGGGCGCAGCGCGGATCGTCACAGCACGTCACGGCGCATGATGGCCCGGTCAGTCTGGACCCCCGCCCGCCCCCCACCCGCTGCTTCGCATGCCGCCGGCAGCGTGGTACATAGGCGGTCCAGTCCTCATGTAGCGAAGCGGTAGGACATAGACGATGGCTCTGTATCTGCCGGACCACAACGCGCTGTTCGTGCACCTGCCCAAGACCGGCGGCAGCTTCGTGTCGCAGGTGCTGCGCAGCGTGCTCGACGTGCGAGTCGAGCGGACTGGCTACAAGCACTCCCACAAGGACCTCGTCGGGCCCCTGCGCCTCCAGCACCAGCCGTTCACGTTCTCCTTCGTCCGCCATCCGTTGAGCTGGTACCGCAGCTACTGGGAGATGGCGATGCGCCGCCCCCGGCGGAAGCGCTGGCACTACTACCAGCGCAACACGCTGTGGCATCCGAACTGGGAGATCGATCCCCACCTCGGCAGCGACGACTTCGCCACCTGGATCCGCAACGTCAGCCAGCGTGGCGACTATCTGTACGACACCTACCAGCTGTACACCGGCCGCGACACCCGCGACGAGATCGACTTCATCGGCTCCCAGGAACGGCTCCTGGATGACCTGTGTGCGGTCTTCGACATCATCAAGGTGCCGTATCGCCGGGCCCGACTGGAATCTCTGGAGCGGGTCAACAACAGCCAGAACACCGTCACGAGCAGCTACGACGAGGAGTTGCAGGCGCTGGTCCTGGCCGCCGAGCGGCGTTGCCTGCGGGCCTACGGCTACGGTCCCGATCCGTCCACGCCCAGAACCCAGCCGGCCACCACGGCCTCCTGGGTGGTCAACGACCGGCGAATCGGGCGGCGCCGTTCACGCCGGCTGGCCGCGGCGGCCCGCCGCGCCTGACCCGCGGGCGAGGGGCATTAGCTGCACGCACGGTTGCCCGCAACCGGAGCCGGACCCGTAGCATCACCGCCATGTCCCAGATCATCGCCGGTGAAGACCAGGCAGACGCCGTCGCGCGTACCGTCAAGGCGCTCAACGAGGGCGGGTTGGCTGTGCTGCCCACCGACACCGTGTACAGCGTGGTCGCCGACGCCTTCTCGACCGAGGCCACGCGGCGCATCTTCACCGCTCGCGCCAGCGACCGACAAGCGCCGCTGACGTTGCTGATCCGCAACCCGCGCCAGGTCATCGGCCTGGCTCGGGAGGTGCCCGAGACCGCGGAGCGCCTCATGGCCGCCTACTGGCCCGGCCCGCTCACGATCGTGCTGCAGGCCCAGCCGGACATGCCTTGGGACCTGGGCGAGTCCGGTGAGACCGTGGCCTTGCGGATGCCGGCCGACGATCTGGTGCTGGCGGTGGCGGCCGCCGTCGGCCCCCTGGCCTGTAGCGGGGCCAACCGTCGCGGCGATCCGCCCCCGAGCACGGCCGCCGAGGCGCAAGCCCAGCTCGGCGACGCGGTGGCCCTGTATGTCGACGGCGGCTTACGCGAGGCCGTGCCGTCCACGATCGTGGACTGCCGGCGGGGCAGCGCGGTGGTCCTGCGCGAGGGCGTCGTCTCCTCCGACCATGTCGACCAGGTCGCCACCGGTGAGGTGCAGTGGGGCTCGCGGCCCGCAGACGGCGCCGAGACGCCGGCCGACGAGGAACCGGCTGCCGAGGCGCCGGCGACTGAGCCACCCCCGGCCGGCGCCGAGGCGCCAAATAGGGACGGGCAGTCCTGATGCGCGTGGCGATCGGTGCCGACCACGCCGGCTACGAGCTCAAGCGCCACCTCGTGGACACCCTCGGCGAGCTCGGCCACGCGGTGGAAGACCTCGGCACCCACTCGACCGAGCCCGTCGACTACCCGCCGATCTGCGCCGCCGTCGCGGTCGCCGTCGTGACGCAACGCGTCGACCGGGGGATCGTGTTGGGCGGCAGCGGCCAGGGTGAGCAGATCGCGGCCAACAAGGTGCGGGGGGCGCGAGCCGCGCTGTGCAACGACCTGTTCACGGCACGGCTGTCGCGTGAGCACAACGACGCCAACGTGCTGGCCATGGGCGGGCGGGTCGTCGCGCAGGGCCTCGCCGACGAGATCCTCACCCTGTGGCTCGCCACCGAGTTCCAGGGCGGACGCCACCAGCGGCGCCTCGACCAGATCGCCGACCTCGAGCGACAGGAGCAACCATGACCTGGGGACCCGACTACGGCGCCCTTGAGGCCGCCGACCCGCAGATTGCGGGCGCCATCGCCGACGAGCTGCGGCGCCAGCGCACGAACCTGCAGCTGATCGCCTCGGAGAACCTGACCTCGCCGGCCGTCCTGGCCGCTCAGGGCAGCGTGCTGACCAACAAGTACGCCGAGGGGTATCCCGGGCACCGCTACTACGGCGGCTGCGAGTTCGTCGACGTCGCCGAGTCGCTGGCGATCGAACGCGCCAAGACGCTGTTCGGAGCCGAGCACGCCAACGTCCAACCCCACGCCGGCGCGCAGGCGAACATGGCCGCCTACCACGCCCTCGGCGTGGGTCACGGCGACACGATCCTGGCGATGTCGCTGCCCCACGGCGGGCACCTGACACACGGTTCGAAGGTCAACTTCAGCGGTAAGTGGTTCAACGTCGTGCCCTACGGTGTGCGGCGGTCCGATGAGCTGATCGACCTCGACGAGGTCGCCGAACTCGCCCGCGAACACCGGCCCAAGGTGATCGTCGCAGGCGCCACCGCCTATCCCCGCACCATCGACTTCGGCGCGTTCGCGTCGATCGCCGAGGAGGTGGGAGCCAGCTTCATGGTGGACGCGGCCCACTTCGCCGGCCTCATCGCCGGTGGCGTGCATCCGTCTCCGGTGCCGCACGCCGACGTGGTGACGTTCACGACGCACAAGACGCTGCGAGGGCCGCGCGGCGGCACGATCCTGTGCCGCGCCGAGCATGCCAAGGCCGTCGACAAGGCGGTGTTCCCCTTCCTGCAGGGTGGCCCGCTGATGCACGCCATCGCGGCCAAGGCGGTGGCCTTCGCCGAGGCCACCAAGCCGGACTTCGCCGAGTACGCCCAGCGCGTCGTCGACGACGCGCGCGCCCTGGCCGAGGCGCTGACGGGCGAGGGCCTGCGCATGGTGTCGGGCGGCACCGACATCCACTACCTGCTCGCTGACCTGAGCGACCTGGACCTGACGGGCGCCGAGGCCGAGACGCGGCTGGACGCCGCCGGCATCTCGCTGAACAAGAACGCGATCCCCTTCGACCCGCGCCCGCCGATGGTGGCCTCCGGCATCCGGGTCGGCACCGCCTCGGTGGCCACGCAGGGGATGGGGCCCGCCGAGATGGTCGAGATCGCCCGGCTCATCGGCAGGGTGCTCAAGGCCGCCGATGAGGTCGAGGCGGTGCGCGCCGACGTCGCCGAACTGGTCGGGCGCTTCCCGGCCTACGGGTAATGCTCAACGAGTTCCTCAGTCAGGTAAGCGACCGCGGATGGATCACGGCCAAGGGTGAGGCCGGGGCGTCTGCCTCCTTATCCGTATCGTTGAGCCAGGCGTTGGTCGGGCGATGCGGACCGCGACCGGCCGCCATCCGGAGCCGCGCCTGAAGCGACTGCTCGGCGTCTTCAAGGCCTTCAGCGTCACGGTCGATCCGACCGGGACAGTCGCTCTCGGAGTCGACGTCGACCCCATCCGCGGCGTCGCCGACTCGGGCAGGTTCGCTGATGACCTTGCCTCTTCGAGGTGCTAGGGGAGACCGCACGGGACCTAAGGATCGGCGTCCTCATGCTGATCGATGAGCTCCAGGAGGCCACTGGGGAGGAGCTCAGGGCTTGTCGGTCTGACCGAGATGATGCACGGCGGTGTTGAGGGAGCAGGCGTCGCAGGACGCCCTCACGGTCCCGGCACGGGAACGCGGGGTCGATTGGGCTTCGGACGGGCTCGCCGCGGCCATCGCGACCGCAGGGGGTATCCCTATTTCCTGCAGTCTGTTGGCAAGCACGTTTGGGACAACGCTCGCAGGAGCCCGATAGACATGGGGGACGTAGAGCTGGGTCTGGCCCACGCGCGCCGCGAGGTGGACGACGGGCTCTACCGATCCCGGTGGGAGCGGGCAACGCCCGCGCAACGGGACTTCTTGGGCGTCCTCGCGGGCATGGGTGCCGAAGGCCCCGCAACCGTCGCCGAAATCGCGAAGGCCATGGGCAAGCCGCGTACCTCAGACATCTCCGTGGCACGCGACGAGCTGATCAAGAAGGGCCTGGTCTACGCCCCGGAACGCGGCCTCCTCGCCTTCACCGTCCCCGGGATGCATGACTTCATCGACCGCCAGCCTTGAGCGATCGCGACAGAATGAGCGCAGTCGATGATGGAGATGGGCTGAGGCCAACTTTGTGATAGAATTCACAATCTCTCGCCGAGGAGAACCACAAAGTGGCCGTGACCTGGGAAAACGCTAGTCGTACCTCCGTTGACACGGTTCTGGCGCCTGCGTAGACTCGCCGGCGGACATGACCCCCTCCGAACCCCCTCCCGGCGGTGCCGCGGTGCGTGCCCGCACGCCTCGCCCCTCGAGCGCGCAATATGGGGCGCAGCTCATGCGCACCAGCCCCAACCAGGACGGCTGGTTCCTCGCCGTCAACCTCGTCACCGCGACGCTGGTCTGGGGAGGCATCGGCTGGCTGGGTGACCGCTGGCTGGGTACCGCTCCCTGGCTGATGTCCATCGGTTTCGTGGTGGGCAACGCCTGTGGCATCTATCTGCTGTGGCTCAAGACCTCCGCGCCCCCGGCGCCGGCCGCGACGACCGACGACCGCGCGGAGGATCCGAGTGGCTAGGCCGGGCACCGCGCAGGGCAACGGTCCACAGGACGCCATCGAGCTGCGGTTGGCCCGCTCCGCGGTAGGCGTGGTGGGTGTCCTGGCCATCCCGGCGCTGGGGATCGCCACCGTCGTGGCCGGACCCGGCGGGGCGCTGGGTGCGGGGATCGCCGCAGCGGTCGTGGGCGGGATGTTCATCATGGCCGGCGCGCTGATGTCATGGGCGGCACGCATCGGCCCGACCGCCCTGATGGCCGCCGTCCTCGGGGGCTACCTGTTGCGCTTGCTGATCTACGCGCTGCTGATCGTGCTGCTGCGCCCCGTCGAGACCATCCACGGTCCCAGCCTTGCCATCACTGCCGCCGTGCTGCTGCTGGCAGCGCTGGCCTGGGATGTCCGACTCGTCAGCCGGGTGCCCAGCTTCTATTGGGTGAACACTTCGACTGCCCCGCGCTCGCTGCGGACAAAGGCAAAGATCGGCCCAAGGGGTCCGGGAGCTGGCGTGGTATACACCCGCGACCTGAAGAAGCCGGCTGCGACGCCGGCGCAGGACATCGAAAGGACCCGTTCGTGACGCCGATGCTGGCGGCGGTGGAGTACGGCGGCCCCTGGGAGCTGCCCCCGGTCAACGAGCTCTTCGAGTTCGAGCCTTTCCTGTTCGCCGACACCCTGCTGGCGTTCAACCGCGTGGCGCTGCTGACGCTGTTCGCCTCGCTGCTCGCGGGTCTGCTGTTTCTGATCGCGTTCCGCAAGCCGAAGGTCGTGCCCGGAAAGCTGCAGTCGGCCTGCGAGGCGATCGTCGAGTTCATCCGCGAGCAGATCGCCGTGCAGGTGATGGGTGCCGACGGGCATCGCTGGGTGCCCCTGCTGACGACCATCTTCATGTTCGTCTGGATCAACAACTTGTTCGAGGTCGTGCCCTTCATCAACTTCCCGCCGACCTCGCGGATGGCGCTCCCCGCCTTTCTGGCCGTGATGGTCTACGTCCTGTTCATCGGCGTCGGTATCAAAGCGCAGGGCTTTGGCGGCTACTTCAAGAGCACGCTGTTCCCGCCAGGCGCGCCCAAGGCGCTGTACATCCTGCTGACACCGATCGAGTTGATCTCGAACTTCGTGGCACGGCCGCTCACGCTCGCCGTCCGTCTGTTCGCCAACCTGCTGGCCGGCCACATCATCCTGACGCTGATCTTCATCACGATCCACGCGTTCGTGACGATCCCGCCGCTGACCGACTTCTCGATCGGCTTCCCGATCGGGCTGGTGGCCCTGGCCGCCGCCCCGCTGCTCATCGGCTTCGAGCTGGTCG
>JACCVM010000157.1 GCA_013698135.1 Euzebyaceae bacterium
CGAACCCTGATCGCTGGCCAGTCGCCGCTCGCAACGATTGCGCACCTCTGCCGCCGACCAGGCCGTCAGGTCGCCCGTCAACACGTCCAGCGCCTCGTCACCGGCCGCGACGGTCTCGGCGAGCACCTGTGACATCCCCGCCACCACGACCAGCCGTCGCAGCCCCTCGCCGTCCAGCGCCGCCCGACCCTGCGGGTTGCGCTCCGCGAGGCGCTGCAGCGCCACGGCGGCACGCTCAGGGTTGGCGCTAGCCGCCAATGCCTCGGCGACCTCGTCGGTCATCGTCGCTACAGCGTCGGCAGGTAGCGCGCCAGCTCGAAGGGCGTGACCTGCGAGCGGTACTCGTCCCACTCGACGCGCTTGTTGCGCAGGAAGTACTCGAAGACGTGCTCGCCGAGCGCCTCGGCGACCAGTTCGGACTCCTCCATCTCGCGCAGCGCCTCGTCGAGGTTGTGCGGCAGGCTGCCGATCCCGGCCGCGCGGCGCTCGGCGTCGGTCATCTCGTAGATGTTGTCCTCGGCCTCCGGCGGCAGCTCGTAGTTCTTGGTGATGCCGCGCAGGCCGGCCGCCAGGATCACCGAGAAGGCCAGGTAGGGGTTGCAGGCCGGATCTGGCGCGCGGAACTCGACGCGGGTCGACGCGCTCTTGCGGGGCTTGTACATCGGTATCCGCACCATCGAGGAGCGGTTGTGCCGGCCCCAGGACACGAACACGGGAGCCTCGAACCCCGGCACCAGCCGCTTGTAGGAGTTGACCCACTGACAGCAGACGGCCGCGATCTCTCGGGCGTGCACCAGCAGGCCGGCGATGAACTGCTTGGCCGTCGCCGACAGGTGGTAGCGGTCGCCCGCGTCGAAGAAAGCGTTGCGGTCGCCGTCGAACAGCGACACGTGCGTGTGCATGGCGCTGCCCCAGTGAGCCGCGAGCGGCTTGGGCATGAAGGTGGCGTAGATGCCCCGGCGCAGCGCGACCTCCTTGATCACCAGGCGATAGGTCATCAGGTTGTCCGCCATCGTCAGTGCATCGGCGTAACGCAGATCGATTTCGTGCTGGCTGGGTGCGACCTCGTGGTGGGAGTACTCCACCGAGATGCCCATCGCCTCCAGCGTCTCGATGGCCTCACGCCGGAAGTCCTGCTGCACGTCCATCGGCGTCAGGTCGAAGTAGCTGCCCGAGTCCAGGGGTGTGGGGTCCTGCGGGCCCTTGAACAGGAAGAACTCCATCTCGGGATGGACGTAGAAGCTGAAGCCCATCTCCGCGGCCTTGGCCATGTTGCGCCGCAGCACCTGACGTGGATCCGCGGTGAACGGCTCACCCTCGGGGGTGCGGATGTCGCAAAACATCCGTGCCAGGGCGCCGCTGCCTCGCCACGGCAGCACTTGGAAGGTCGCGGCGTCGGGCACGGCCAGCATGTCGGACTCTTGGACCCTGGCGAACCCGTCGACCGCGGACCCATCGAAGCCGATGCCCTCGGTGAAGGCGCCCTCCAGTTCGGAGGAGGTGACCGCGACGGACTTGAGCATGCCCAGGACGTCGGTGAACCACAGCCGCACGAAGCGGATGTCGCGTTCCTCGACGGTGCGTAGCACGTACTCCTGCTGCCTGTCCACGTCCACCTCCGCTCCTCCTCGTCACCGGCGTCGGGGGCTGCTGGCGAGGATGGAAGAAGATATCGCTTGCGTCGGTACGATTCGGACGCGGGCAGGTGGCTGGCGCTGTTGCTGCCCGGCGGTTGGATCCCAGAGGAGCACCATGCGCCTGGCTCTGGCTCAGCTCAACCCGATGGTGGGCGACGTCGCCGCCAACGCCGCAGCGGTGCACAAAGCCTATGGCGAGGGGCTGCGGGTGGGCGCCGATCTGGTGGTGACGCCCGAGCTGGTGCTGACCGGCTACCCGCCCGAGGACCTTGTCTGCAAGGGTGGCTTCGTCGAGGCCTCCCAGCGGGCCCTCGGCGACGTGGCGGCGGCGACCCGCGGCGTTCCGCTGGTCGTCGGCTTCGTCGAGGCGCACTCCAACCGACTGGCCAATGCGGCGGCGGTCTGCCGCGACGGCCATGTGGAGGCCGTCTACCGCAAGCAGCGCCTGCCCAACTACGGGGTGTTCGACGAGGCGCGCTACTTCCACCCCGGCCGCGATCCACTGGTCATCCAGGCGGGCGGCGTCGCCGTCGGCATCACCATCTGCGAGGACCTGTGGGGACCGGGTGGGCCGCCAGCCCAGGCCTGTGCGGCCGGCGCCAAGCTGCTGGTCAACATCAACGCCAGCCCCTATCACCGCGGCAAACGGGCAGAGCGCGAGTCGTTGGCCCGCCATCACGCCACCACCTGCGAAGCGTGGCTGGCGTACCTCAACGCCGTCGGTGGTCAGGACGAAGTGGTGTTCGACGGCGACTCCTTCGTGCTTGACCCGACCGGCGAGGTCGTCGCCAGAGGCCCCCAGTTCAGCCCCGCGCTGTTCGTCGCCGACATCGACGTTGCACAGGGCGCCGCGCCGCGGTCCGTGACCGCTGGTGGGGCCGCGTCTGCTTCCGAGTCCGCTGTGACCGGTGAGCCTCGGCTCGACGAGCTGGCGGAGATCTACGCCGCACTGGTGCTGGGCACCGGCGACTACGTGCGCAAGAACGGCTTCGAGCGCGCGCTGCTGGGCCTGTCGGGGGGCGTGGACTCCGCGCTGGTCGCGGCGATCGCGGCCGACGCGTTGGGCGCCGACGCCGTCACCGGGGTGGCCATGCCGTCGCCGTACTCCTCGCCCGCATCCCTGGTCGACGCCAAGGCCCTGGCCGCGAACCTGGGCATCGGGTGGCTGGAGCTGGGGATCGAGCCGGTGATGCGCGCCTTCGACGAGGCGCTGCGCGAGCCGTTCGCCCGAACCGAGACGGGGCTGGCCGAGGAGAACCTGCAGTCGCGGATCCGCGGCACGCTGCTCATGGCCCTGTCCAACAAGCGCGGGGACATCGTCCTGGCGACCGGCAACAAGAGCGAGTACGCCGTTGGCTATTCGACGTTGTATGGCGACATGGCCGGCGGATTCGCGGTCATCAAGGACGTGTCCAAGACCCTGGTGTACCAGCTGTGCCACCACCGCAACGCCGCCTCGGGCGACCCGCTGATCCCCCCGGCGATCCTGGACAAGGCACCTTCCGCCGAGCTGCGCCCGGACCAGCGCGACACCGACAGCCTGCCGCCGTACGACGAACTGGACCCCATCTTGGAGGCCTACGTCGAGCTGGACCGCTCCGTGCGTCAGATCGTGGCCGAAGGCTACGACACCGCCACCGTCCGGCGGGTGATCGCCCTCGTCGACCGTGCCGAGTACAAGCGCCGTCAGGCCGCTCCGGGGGTGAAGATCACGCCCCGGGCGTTCGGCAAGGACCGTCGGCTGCCGATCACCCAGGCCTGGTCCGGCTGACGACCGGGCTGTCGAGGTCGACCGGGACGTCGCCAAGGGCCACGGGACGACCCAGGTGATAGCCCTGGGCGAAGCGCACGCCCAGGAAGCGCAGCGCATCGACCTCGCGTTGGGTCTCCACCCCCTCGGCCACCACCTGCGCGCCCAGGGCGGAGGCGAAGGCGGTGAGGGTGTAGCCGAGGGCGCGTAGGAGGCTGTCATTGTCGATCTCGTGCACCAGGCTGGTGTCGAGCTTGACGATGTCCGGTGACAGCTTCAGCACGTGGCGGAAGCTGGCGAACCCTGACCCGGCGTCGTCCACGGCCAGGCGCAGCCCCTCCTTCCGCAGCGGGGCCAACTGCCGATTCAACGCGTCGTAGTCGGCGACACGCTCGTGCTCGGTGATCTCCAGGACCAGGCGCTGCAGCGGTGCGGCGGCCAGGACGTCGGTCAGCAACGGTGACGCGGCGACCAGTGGCGACACGTTGACCGACAGGTACAGCGACGCGGGCAGGTCGGGCAGGGCGGCGAGCGCCTGACGGATGGACAGCATCTCCAGGTCGACGCCCAAGCCGACGGCGTTGGCCTCGGCGAACCAACGGTCCGGCCCCCGCAACGGAGGACCGGAGAACCTGGCGAGCACTTCCAGACCGACCACCGACTCATCGGTCAAGTCGATGATGGGTTGAAAGGCCAACGGGATGCGCCCGGACGCCAGGACGGTCCGGATGCGTTCGACCCTGGTCCGCCACGCCCCCTGCGTGCGCTCCCACCACCCCAGCTGCTCGCTGAGCAGCTTGGTGACCAGCTTGTACAGCTGCGGCGGGTACTCGTCGCCGTCATGTTGCCGGGTGAAGCGCAGCACGCCCATCTCTTCGCCGTCGGGACCAGGAAGGGTGATGTCGATGCTGTCGGGATCGGGCGAGGAGTCGACCGGCAGGTACGTCACCTCCGTGCCCAGCGCCTCGGATGCCAGCACGCACAGCCGGGTGGCGGCGGCTCGCCGCTCGGTGGCCTCGAGCACGGCGGCGATGTCGGCGCCAGGACCCTCAGCACCTTCCCACCCCATGCTTGCTCCTCAGCTCGCGGCCAGGTGACGCCCGTCGGCATCACCAACCCGACATCCCTCCCCCGCAACTACCCGGCACAACGGGCGTATCGTGCAACAACGGTCACAACCATAAGACTTCAACGGGGTCACCTCATGTCCTGTCCTACCGGCCGCACAGTTTCGCGCCGCAGCAGCATGGTCACCGGACCGTCGGCAATCAGGTCGATCACCATGTGCGCGCCGAACACTCCCTTGGCCACCGGAACGGTGATGGCCGCGCAGTACGCCTCGTAGAGGCGCTGACCGTCCGCCGGGTCGGCGGCGTCGACGAACGAGGGGCGGCGGCCTCGAGAGACGTCCCCGTACAACGTGAACTGGCTGACGGCCAGCACGGCGCCACCGACGTCAGCCACCGACCGATTCATCCTGCCGGCGTCGTCACCGAACACCCGCAGCGCCACCGTCTTGGACGCCAGCCAGGCGGCGTCGGCCTCGGTCGAGTGCCGGCCCACCCCGACCAGGGCAAGCAGGCCCGGCCCGATCCGCCCACTGACCTCGTCTCCGACGGTGACGGCCGCTCGCTGTACACGCTGGATCACGACCTGCATGGGTATCCTTTCGACATCGTCGCCGCTGGACCCGCTGAAGTGACCGCACGACGGTCACCGGGCCGGCAGGCAGGAGTGTGGTCGGCATGAGCGTGCCCAGCCAGCAGTCCTCAAGTAGCGAAGCGGTAGGACACCAGAAGGCCCTCACGGTTCGCGACATCCAGGATTACAAGACCCGTGGCGAGCGCTTCCTGATGCTCACCGCCTACGACTATCCCACCGCGCAAATCCTGGATCAGGCCGGCCTGCCGCTGCTGCTCGTCGGCGACTCGCTGGGCAACAACGTGCTGGGCTATCCGTCCACCGTGCCTGTCACCCTCGACGACATGGTCCACCACGCCGCGGCCGTGTGCCGGGGTGCCCGCCGGGCCTTGGTGGTGGGTGACCTGCCGTTCATGAGCTACCAGGTGTCGCCGGAGGATGGCATGCGAGCCGCCGGGCGCCTGCTCAAGGAGGCCGGCGTGACCGCCGTCAAGCTGGAGGGCGGGGTGCGCTGCGCCGGGCTGGTGGCCCGGCTGGTAGACGCCGGCATCCCCGTGATGGGCCACATCGGTCTGACGCCGCAAAGCGTCAACCTGCTGGGCTACCGGGTACAGGGTCGCCAAGCCGAGAGCGTCGACCGCCTGCTGGACGACGCGGTGGCGCTGGCCGGAGCTGGGGCCTTCTCCATCGTGGTGGAGGCGGTGCCGGCCGAGGTGGGCAAACGCATCACCGAGGCCGTCGACGTGCCGACGATCGGCATCGGCGCAGGTCCGCACACCGACGGGCAGGTCCTGGTCATCAACGATGTGCTCGGCCTCAACGCCGGCCCCCACCCCCGCTTCGCCAAGGCCTACGCCGACCTGCGCAGCGTCATCACCGACGCGGCCAAGAGCCTGTCGGCTGAGATCACCTCCGGCGACTACCCGGGCCCCGAACACACCTACTAGCGGGAGGCGGCCCCGGCGTCGCGTTCGTCGGCCACCGCCGTCGCCAGCGCGGTGAAGGTGCGCAGCGCCTGGGCGGTGCGATGACCGTGCCAGGTCAGCAGTTGGCCGTCGACGAAGCGGTGCGGCAGGGGGCCAAGGAGCGCGTGCACCGCGGTAAGGTCGTTTTCGCCGAAGGCGTACGGCTCGCTGGGCAGCAGGATCACCTCGGGCGCCAGCACCAGCGCCGGGTCGAGCCGCGGGTAGCGGTCCTGCCAACCGGCCAGCACGTTGACCAACCCGCAGCGCTGCAGCAGGTCGTCGGCATAGGTGTCCGGTCCCAGGCCCATCCACGGCTTGCGCCAGATCAGTGTGAGCGCGGCTATCTGCAGCGCAGGTCGTCGCGGGCCAACATCGGCGGTGGCGGCGTCCAGCTCGTCGACCAGCGACGTGGCGTCCGCACCGATCAACTCCGCCAACTCGACCAGCAGCCCGGCGACGTCAGGCACGGTTTTGGGGTAGGTGACCCGGACGTCCAGGCCGGCGGCCCGCAGCGCGTCCAGATCAGCCGCCCGGTTCTCCTCGGCGTTGGCGACGACCACGTCGGGCGCCAGCGCCACGATCTCGTCGACGGCGGGGTTCTTGGTCCCGCCGACGCGGCGGGCCGTCGGCGGAGCCCCGCACACACAGTAGTCGGTGACGCCGACGACCGCGTCGCCGGCACCAAGGACCGCCAGCGTGTCGGTGACGCTGGGGACCAGCGAGACGATCCTCATCGTTCCCGGGTGGGCACGTACTCTCCCCGCTCGACGCAGCGAGCGAGCACGAACAAGTAGTCGGACAACCGGTTGAGGTAGCGCACGATCAGATCGTCGGGCAACAACCCGGTACGCCGCATCGCCACGGTGGCACGCTCCGCACGGCGGATGATGGTGCGCGCCAGGTCGATCGCCGCCCCGGCGGGCTGCTGGCCCGGCACGACGAACTCACCCGGCAGCGGATGCTGCTCGACCAGCGCGTCGATGCCCTGCTCGAGCCGGTCAACCATCGCGGGTGTGACGCGCGACACCTCGTCGTCCAGCTGCGCCCAGTGATCGGTATGGGTGGCCAGCTGTGCGCCCACGACGAACAGCTGGCGTTGCGTGGCCAGGACAAGGTCGTGCCAGCGACCGTCCAACTGCGCGCGCGCCATGCCCAGCGCGGACACCGCCTCGTCGACGGTGCCGTAGGCGTCGGTGCGCAGGTCGTCCTTGTCGACCCGGCCGCCGTACAGCAGGCCGGTGGTCCCGTCGTCGCCGCGCTTGGTGTAGACCTTCACGCTTCGGGCCTCCCGGCCGCCAGGTCCAGCCCCGGGAACCGCATGCTGGTGTGCCCGTGGTAGCGCTTGTTGACCGACATCAGCAACGGCGTCAGGCCCTCCAGGCTGCGGGCCAGCCGCAGCGGCCCCGCATGGAACGCCCGCAGTCCCTTGATGGCGTCGCACAGCTCGACGGCCGCGGCGACGGCATCGTCGTCGTCGGAGCACAGCGGCACGTCCATCTCCAGGACGGCGTCCAGCTTGAGCAGGCTCGGGGCCGGCACCCACTGCAATCCGGCCACGACGCGGGCGGCGCCCAACAGGACCTGACACTGCTCGGCGGCCGACCCCTCGGACACGTCCAACGGGCGCGGCCCAGCCGCGTCCACGACCAGCGGCACCACCGCCGACACCACCGGCTTGCCGGCGGTCTGCTCGCCGAGGCCGCGCAGCACCTGGGCCTGGCCGCGGTAAGGCACGACGACCACGACGATATCGGCGGCGGCACAGGCGGCGGCGTTGGTCACCGGACGAACGTCGACGCCGAGGTCGGCCGCGACCCGATCGGCGCGCTCCGCGTCGCGCGAGCCCAGCCACACCTCATGACCGGCGCTGGCCAACCGCAGCGCCAGTCCCCGCCCCAGCTTCCCGGTCCCGCCGACCAGGCCGACCCGCATCATCTCGAGTGCCCTACCGCTTGGCTACATGAGGACATTCAGTGTCCTACCGCTTCGCTACATGAGGACATTCAGTGTCCTACCGCTTCGCTACATGAGGACGGCCCGGCGTCACGCGGCGCCCTTGTCGGACTGCTCGTGGATCGCGTCGGTGACCGACTCGGGCATGCGGGTCACCGTGGCCTTCCCGCGCAGGCGCGCTCGCTGCTCAGGCGGCAGCGCCCCGCGCACGGCGTCGAGCGCCTCCTGGCCGGTCAACGACTCGCGCTCCACCAGCTCGTCGGCCATCGCCTCCAAGCCGGCCCGCAGCTCGGTGAAGTCCTTGACGACCGCGTCGAGGGACTCACCGAGGATCCGGCGGACCTCGGCGTCGATGATCTCGGCGGTCTTGTCGGAGTACTCGTGGCCCCGGCTGAGCTCCTCGCCCAGGAAGACCTGTTGCTCGGCACCGAAGGCGATCGGCCCGAGTGCGTCGGTCATGCCGAACTCCTTGACGATCGCCGTCGCGAGCTTGGTGGCCTGCACCAGGTCGTGCTGCCCGCCGGTGGTCGGCTGACCGAGGACCACCAGCTCGGCGGCGCGGCCACCGAGCATCACCTTCAGCCGGGCGTCCAGCCACGTGCGCAGGTAGATGTGGCGCTCGTCGATGGGCAGCTGGGTCGTCACGCCCAGCGCCATCCCCACCGGCAGCACCGTCACCTTGTAGACCGGGTCGGCTTCCTCCTCCAGGAACGCCGCCAAGGCGTGGCCACCCTCGTGGTAGGCCACCGCCAGCTTCTCGGCCTCGTCGAGTCGAAGGGCAGCCCGCTCACGGCCGATCGTGTGGCGCTCGCGTGCCTGCTCGAGGTCGCGCATGCGGATCAGGTCGGAATCCGAACGCACGGCGATGAGCGCGGCCTCGTTGATCAGGTTCTTCAGGTCAGCGCCGGCCATGCCCGGCGTGCCGCGCGCCAGGTTGCGCAGGTCCACGTCGTCGTCGATCGGCTTGCCCTTGGCGTGGACCCTGAGAATCTCATCTCGCTCGTCGAGGGTCGGCAGGGGCACCACGATCTGGCGGTCGAAGCGGCCTGGCCGCTGCAGCGCGGGGTCCAGCACGTCGGGACGGTTGGTAGCGGCCATGATCACGACGCCCTCGGAGCCACCGAAGCCATCGATCTCGCCGAGCAGCTGGTTGAGGGTCTGCTCGCGCTCGTCGTGGCCGCCACCGAGGCCGGCCCCGCGCTTGCGACCGATGGAGTCCAGCTCGTCGATGAAGATGATGCAGGGGGCGTTGGCACGGGCCGTCTTGAACAGGTCACGCACACGGCTGGCACCGACGCCGACGAACATCTCCATGAAGTCCGAGCCCGTCACGGTGATGAACGGCACCCCTGCCTCACCGGCGGTGGCGCGAGCCAACAGTGTCTTACCCGTGCCGGGGGGCCCGACCAACAGCATGCCCTTGGGCACCTCAGCACCGGCCTTGCGGAAGCGGTCGGGCTCGCGTAGGAAGCTGACCACTTCCTGCACTTCCTCCTTCACCTCGGCGTAGCCGGCGACGTCGGCGAAGCGGGTGTTGGGCTCGTGCGGCTTGTACAGCTTGGCGGTGGACTTGCCGATCTGCGTCAGCCCGCCCATCTGGCCGCGGGTCTGGCGGCTCATCCACCAGAAGAAGCCGACGAACAGCAGCAGCGGGAAGGCCAAGCTGAGCAGCAGCGCGGCCAGCCCCCCACCGTTGTCGGGGCGGGCGGTGATGTCGACGTCGTTGCCGCGCAGGAAGGGCTCGACGCCGTTGCTGCCGACATAGCCTTCCGGCGGCAGGGTAGTGGCGAACACTTCCCCGTCGGTGTACTCGCCCTGCACCGACTGGCCGGTGATGGTGACCTCCGCCACCCGCCCCTCGGTCACCGCCTGGCGGAACTCGGTGTAGGTGATCTGTTCGCTGGACCCGTTCAGGCCGCTGGCGAACCAGACGAGCAACACCACGGCCACCACCGCCGTGAGCAGTCGCGTGCGCTTGATGCGGTCCACCGTCGTTCCTAACCACCGAAGGGTATCGGGGTCCACGGTACCCCTGCCCTGTGACGGACACCTCGGTCCCTCGGCACCATTGCCGAGGCTTTACCCTGTTGCCATGCGGCGGATCAAGCCGGTGCCCGGACAGGAGTCGGTGTGGGACTACCCGCGTCCGCCGCGGCTGGAGCCCAACGCTCGCCGCCTCCACGTTGTCCTCGGCGGCCTGACCGTGGCCGACACCGAGGCCGGCTGGCGAGTGCTGGAGACCAGCCATCCGCCCGTGTACTACCTGCCGCGAGCGGCGTTCACGCACTGCCGGATCACCGACACCGCCCGCACGACGTTTTGCGAGTTCAAGGGCCGCGCGACGTATGCCACCCTCGAAGCCGGAGGGCGCGTGGAACGCGACGCCGCCTGGTTCTACGCCAGCCCCTCTCCGGGCTTCGAGCCGCTGCAAGACCATCTGGCCGTCTATCCGGAACGCATGGACGCCTGCTTCGTCGACGGCGAGCAGGTGAACGCACAGGCTGGCGACTTCTACGGGGGATGGATCACCAGCGCGGTCGTCGGGCCCTTCAAGGGAGGCGCCGGCACGTGGGGTTGGTAGCCCGCGCTCGAGTAGCCGGCGACAGTAGCGCCTGAAGGTTCGACCGTTCGCCGGCGTGCATTACGCTGAATCGATCGCTCAGCGCTCGAATGCCGAAGGACACCGTGCCGCAATCGCCCAGTCCCGATTACCGCCGCGCCGACGAGCTCGGGGTCTCCAGCGGGTTGCGGCAACGTGACCCCTTGGCCTTGGCCGAGGCCTACCACCGCACTGTGCCAGCCGCATACGCCTGCGCGCGCCGGCTCCTGGGATCGTCGGACGACGTGGAGGCGTTGCTGCAGACCGTCTACGGGCAGCTGTGGGCGTCGCCGCCCGACGGCGCCGGCCTGGAGGGTTGGGTCCGTGCCCACTGCTTCGAGTTGGGCGCGGACGACCTGCGCAGCCGAGGCGCGGGGCCGACGTCGCCGTCGGCGGCGAGCTTGCTGCCCGACTTGCCGGCGCCTGCCGACAGCTATCTCGACGCCGCGGAGCGCGGTCTGGCCGAGCTCGACTCCGAGCAGCGCGACGCGGTGCTGCGAGCCCACGACCAGGGAATCCCCAGCGCCCAGCAGCCGGCGGAGAATGCCGCCGCGGCGTTGCATTCAGGACTGGTCGCCCTGGCCGGTCAGCCGCCGGAGCGTGTCAGTGGCGACGGCTGTGAGGACCTGCCCGACCTCGCCGACTGGGTGCTGGGGCTGCTGGCTCCCGACCGTGCGGCGCAGGTCGAAGCCGCCGTCGCCGCCTCACCGGAATGCGGCGGCCTGGCCCAGGTGCTGCGCGCCGGCCGGCGGCGCATCGAAGGCCTGCCCATCACCCCGGACATGAGCCTGCGCGTCGTGGCCGTGGTGCTCACCGACGACGCTGGCGGCGGCCTTGGCCGCCCACCGAACGAGATCGACCACCTGCTGCCCCACGTTGCGGCCACGGCCTCCGCGCCCGAGAGCGACAACAACCCGCTGCCGTCCGCGCTGGATCAGCCCGCCAGCGCCGAGTTGCTGGCGGCGGCGGACACGCCGGCCGCGGACACGCCGGCCGCGGAGAGCGCGGTTCAGGCCGCCCCTGCACCGGCTGCGCGTCCCGAGGCTGCGCCGCCGGAGCGCGCGGTGGACGAGAACACCTCGACCGCAGCGACGCAAACCCAGGCAGGGTCAAAGCCACTGCCGGCATCGCTGCGCCAGGAACTCGATAGTGCCGCTCCTGACAGCCAAGCCATAGCCGACGCGCCCGGCCAGTCTGGCCGCCGTGGCGACGGCGACGGCGGCCG
>JACCVM010000095.1 GCA_013698135.1 Euzebyaceae bacterium
CACGCTGTGGGCGTTCTCTTCTCTGCAGTCCTCGCCCGGTGCACGCATGTTGTACGACCGCCGTCGCGCCGCTGGCGACACCCACCACAAGGCGCTGCGGGCTCTGTCAAATCGCTGGGTCGGGATCCTGCACGGTTGCCTGCGCCACCGCACCCCCTACGACGAACGCATCGCCTGGGGCCACCTCACCGACAATCTGCCCACAGCGGCTTGACAACCACCGACCGTGGGATGTCTAGAGCCGCGAACTCCCCGCGTCCTGTCCCAAGAGAACCATCAGGCTGATCGCCGACGGCGGCGACGCGGCTCGGACGGGGGGACGTCGCGGTTGCGACACCGAAGGTACGTTCGAGGGCCATGCTAAGTGAGCGGGCGGCGGAGCGGGCGGAGTGGGAGGGGGAGCGCCTCCTGTCACCCCTCGGGAACCGCTGGCGCCACACCGAGGCTGTCGCCGCAACCGCTCGCCGGTTGCGGGGCGAACGAGCGGCTGAGAGCGTCTGAGCACGTCGCGCCTTTAGGGGTCGTCCGGCCACGGATCGCCGCCGATCATTTCGCCCGTGTCTTCGTCAAGACGTAGGGGCGTAACCTGCTTCGGCAAAAGTGATGGCATGGCAGGTGAGAAATAGCGGTGCCCCGACGACACCTCTACCCACGCGACACACGGCTCGTCGCGGCGTCCGTTCCATTCGTCCACGAGCAATTCCAGGTTGACGCTCTGACCAGGCCGGACAGGCTGGGGCAGTTGAAGTGGGTAACCAGAGGCGCTTCTGGCCGCCGCGTTCAGTTCAGTGCAGCGCCATCGCTTCAATGAACCAGCAGGGGCTAAGCCCGCTGCAACTAGCGTCAACCCTGCTGGGCTGTTGACAGTTACTCTGCAAATCGCGGGGTGAGGGTCACCGTAGCCATCGTCCGCGGTGCCAACGCGGTAGTTCGCCACGACGACCACGTCTGGTCGTCGTCCGCGGACCCACGTCCACGCCTGCCAGGCCAGCGCGAGTGGCCACTACGGCTCGCCACCAGGCGGCGACGGCTGTCGCGTCGGAGGACCAGGGGAGGGTCTCAGTCAGCGGCGTGACGACGGGCGAGGCCATGTCCTCGGTGTTCACTGAACCGCTCATGGCACTCGTGGACTACCTCACCAGTGCGCGGGTCAGTAATGACTTCGTCGTACCTGTCGGCGGCCCTGTCGATTCTGCGGAACCTCTGCCGCCACTGGCCCGTATCACGGTGTAGATCATCACCCGAAAGGACTTCGAAGTTCCACCTGGCACCGTCACGGCCTCCACGTACTCGGACCGCATCGCGAGCGCCGATCTCATCGGTGTGCTGTACCGCGAGAAGGCGCGCTTGCGCCCCGCAGGACGGGCAAGGTCCGTGTACGCCAGAATCACCCGGTGCACTCGGCAATGCCGCTCGGCACTGCGCGCACCGGACAGCAATCTGGTCACCCGACCCTGCAAAGCGCTCCTGGTACATCATGCCTCAACCCCATGCGCGTGACGGTAGAACTGGCCGGCCGCCTTGTAGCCTCGCCGCCGTCCCGGCGGGTAGTTCGCGTATCATCGACTGACGCTGATTCTATCCGATCGCTTGGCTATACAGATGCCGCTCCAGCTGCAGCGGCGTGCTGATCCGTCGCATCGCAACGACGGGTGAACCACGCGTCCCCGGCATGGACCACAGTCGCCTGGCCGCCACCGTCACTTAGACGACGACGGCGGGCGCCGCCGGCATCCCGCCCCCAACCCTTCCCATACCGCCATCCAGCAGCGCCCGGGTGTCGACGTGGCGCCAGCGAGTACTTGCCCGAGTGCTTCGGCAGCTTTTGCGGCAGGCTGCCTTCAAGCCCGTCGTTGCGAGCGTCGTCTTCGCGAGCGTCCTCGACACGGACGTATCCGTCGAACTTCCAAGGGACGACGGCGCCGACACGCACGACGCTGTCAGTCACGCTTGCCCCCACCTGTCAGCAACGTCTTGGCACTCGACCGGATGGCTAGATAATCAATAAACCATATGGCGGGGCTTGACAACTATCATCCAGGCTCACGTATAGTTCATACCTCCGGACACTTCAAG
>JACCVM010000126.1 GCA_013698135.1 Euzebyaceae bacterium
TCGCCGTGTGGCACGCGCTGCAGCGGGGACGCAAGTGCTTCTACACCACGCCGATCAAGGCGCTGTCGAACCAGAAGTTCAACGACCTCGTCGCTCGCCACGGGCCCGACGTCGTGGGGCTGCTGACCGGCGACAACGTCGTCAACGGCGACGCGCCGGTGGTGGTCATGACCCCCGAGGTGCTGCGCAACATGCTGTACGAAGGCTCCCGGACGCTGCGCGGGCTGCAGTCGGTCGTGCTGGACGAAGTGCACTACCTTGCCGACCGCGAGCGGGGAGCGGTGTGGGAGGAGGTCATCATCCAGCTGCCCGCCGAGGTGCAGCTGGCCTGCCTGTCCGCGACGGTCAGCAACGCCGAGGAGTTCGGCGATTGGCTAGGCCGGGTGAGGGCGAGCGCACCGCGTCCGCCGGCGGGTGGCGATCAGACAGTACGCGTGACGTGCGATGTGGTGATCTCCGAGCGGCGTCCTGTACCGCTGGAGCATCACTACGCCGTCAACGACCGCATCCACTCCGTCTTTCGCTCCGGTGGCAAGAAGGTGGGCTCGTCCGACCACGCCAAGGCTCGCTCCGAGGCCGCCAAGCAAGCGCTGTCGGGCGTGCCCAACCCTGAGCTGCTGATGCTGGAGCGCAACGCCGGGCAGTCCAACCGGGTGTCTCGCCGTGGGCGCTACCAGACCTCGTCGGTGCGTCTGCGTCCGCCGCGCCGCAGCGACATCGTGGGCGAGCTGCGACGCCGCAAGTGGCTGCCCGCCATCTACTTCCTGTTCAGCCGCGCGGGCTGCGACGCCGCCGTCGAACAGCTCATGACCGACGGCGTCCGCCTGACCACCGACGACGAGCAGCGGCGCATCCGCGACCTCGTCGACGAGCGGACCGCCGCGCTACCCGCCAACGACCTGGAGGTCCTCGGCTACGGACCTTGGGCCACCGCTTTGGAGCGCGGAGTCGCCGCCCACCACGCCGGCCTGGTGCCGGTCTTCAAGGAGACTGTCGAGGCGCTGTTCGTGCGCAACCTCGTCAAGGTGTGCTTCGCCACCGAGACGCTGGCGCTGGGCATCAACATGCCGGCCCGCACGGTGGTGATCGAGCGGCTGGAGAAGTGGAACGGCCAGCGCCACGAGCTGCTGACCCCTGGCCAGTTCACCCAGCTGACCGGTCGCGCCGGCCGCCGGGGCCTTGACCCCCGTGGCCATGCCGTCGTGCTGTACCAGCGCGACATCGATTTCGTCACCGTGGCCTCGCTGGTGGGGCGGCGCACCGAACCGTTGCGGTCGTCGTTCGCGCCCTCCTACAACATGGCCGTCAACCTGCTGCGCAGCCACGACCGCGCCGACGCCGAGTCGCTGCTGGCGCGGTCGTTCGCGCAGTACCAGGCCGACCAGCGGGTGGCCGGCGAGGAACGCCGCATCGCCACCAACCGCGAGGCGCTGATCGGCTACGCCGAGCACAACCTGTATTCCGAGCGGGGCAACTTTGCCGAGTACTGGGCGCTGCGCCGCGAGCAGTCGCGGCTGGAGTCGGCGGGGGCCCGGGACCGCCGCCAGCTGCGCGCCGAAGCTGTCGCGGCCGCGCTGACCCGGCTGCACGAAGGCGACGTCGTGATGGTGCCGCGCGGAGGCGGCAAGCCGGGAGTGGCCGCCATCGTGGGCACCTCGCGCTCCTCGTCTGGGACGCCGTTGGCCAGCGCCGTCACCCTCGACGGCCGGCTGCGGCGTCTCGGGCCGCGCGAGTTCGACGACCCGCCCGGCAAGGTCGGCTGGGTACGGCTGCCGGCCGCCGGCAACCCGAGGCAGGACCGTTACCGCCGCGCCGTGGTCGACCAGTTGCGTGGCCTCGAGGTGCCCGCCTCCGCGCCGTCGTCGCGCAAGGCCCGCCCCGACCCCGAAGTCACGGCACGACTGGAACAGGTCCGCGCCGCCGTGCGCACCCATCCGGTGCACCACGACCCTGATCTGGCCGACCTCGAACGCTGGGCGCGCCGCAGCGACGACCTGCGCGCCGACACCGAACGGCTCGAGCGGTCGGTGCGCCGGCGCACCGGCTCGCTGGTGCGCGAGTTCGACCGCATCCTGGAGGTCCTGGGCGACCTGGGCTATCTCGCCGGCCCTGCCGACCACCCTTCGCCGACGGCGGCCGGGGCGGTGCTGGCCGGGCTGTACGCCGAGACCGACCTGGTCCTGGCCGAGTCCCTGCGCCGAGGCTGCCTCGACGGCCTCGACACGCCGGATTTGGCCGCGGTGATCAGCGCGTTCACCCACGAGAACCGACTCAAGGATCCGCCGCCGGTGCGCTTTCCCAACGTCGCGGTGCGCGACGCGATGGCGGCGGTTGCCGGCGTCTGGCAGGAGGTGGCCAGGCGCGAGGAGGCCGCGGCGCTGCCCAACACACGGCCACCGGATCCGGGCATCGTCGACGTGGTGTGGCGTTGGGCGGCCGGCGCGGACCTCGAGGACGCGCTGGGCGGCTCGGAGCTGACCGGCGGCGACTTCGTGCGCGGCGCCAAGCAAGTCGCCGATCTGCTGCGCCAGCTGCGCGACGTGGCCCCACCCGCGGTGGCCGGCACGGCGCACGCCGCCGCCAAGGCCATCGTGCGGGGCGTGGTGGCCTACAGCGGCGTGTAGCGTCGGGGTCGATGAGCAGCCCTTACGGTCCCGCACGGCTGATCGTCAACCCTCGGGCGGGCAACGGGGTGGTGGGCAAGACCCTGCCGCGGCTGCGTGCGGCGCTGGACGGTCGCGGCTTCGACTACGACGTCGTGCGGACCCGTGCGCCCGGTGACGCCACCGGCTTCGCGCGGGCGGCACTCGACTCGGGCGTGCGCTATATCGTCGCCGTCGGCGGCGACGGCACCGTGCTCGAGGTCGTCAACGGCATGGTGGAAGGCGACCAGGCCGTCGCCGAGGACGCGGTGCTCGGCGTCGCCGGAGCCGGCAGCGGCTGTGACTTCATCCGCACCTTCGGGCTGGACCGGGACCCGGAGACGACCGCGCGGCACCTGACCAGCGAGCAGGTCATGCCCATCGACCTGGGCGTGGTCACCTACGTCGACCGGGACGGCAAGCCGGGGCGGCGGTTGTTCGCCAACGTCGCCGAGGTCGGCTACGGCGCCGAAGTCGTGCGGCGCGCCGCACACCTGCCGCGCCGCCTCGGGCGGGTGCGCTACCTGCTCGCCATCTACGCCACCCTGGCCACGATGGACCGCCAGGTGGCCACAGTGACGACCACCCAGGGCGACCTGACGGTGCCGGTCGTGGAGCTGGTCGTCGCCAACGGTCAGTTCTTCGGCGGCGGCATGAAGGTGGCGCCACGCGCGCTGCCCGACGACGGCCGCTACAACGTGCAGATCTTCACCGGCCAGCGCAGCCAGGTGTTCCTCATGACCCAGGGCATCTACCGCGGTGAGCATCTGCCGCATCCCGACATCCGCGAGTTCCAATCCGCGACGGTGTCACTGGCACCCGACCGCCCGATGCTGGTCGAGGCCGACGGCGAGGTGCTGGGAACCACGCCGGCCAGCTTCTCGCTGCTGGAGCGGGTGATCCGCCTCAAGATCTGACGACGGACCGTAGACTCGGCCGATGACGACTGACACCTCCGCGCTGCAACGCGCCGAGCAGGTGATGGGCGCTGCCGGCGTCGATGCCCTGCTGCTGGGCCCCGGGGCCGACCTTCGCTACCTCACCGGCTACCTGGCCCTGCCGCTGGAGCGCCTCACGCTGCTGGTGGCCCGCGCCGACGGCGACCACCACCTGGTGGTGCCGACCCTGGAGCGACCTCGCGCTGAGGCCGCCGAGCTGCCCGACGGGCTGCGCCTGCACGACGTCGGCGAGACCGACGACCCGTACGCCGTGGTCGCGCGTTGCCTGGACGGCGCGTCGGCCCGGCTGGGAGCCGGCGACCAGCTGTGGTCGATGTTCCTGCTGGGACTGCAACGGGTGCTGCCGGACGCGAGCTGGTCGAGGGCCTCGGCGGTGATGCGCGAGCTGCGCATGCGCAAGACCCCCGACGAGGTCGACGCCCTGCGCCGCGCCGGCCAGGCGATCGACCGGGTTCACGCGCAGCTCCCCGGACTGCTCAAGGCCGGCCGCACCGAGGCCGAGGTCGGCCGCGACATCGCCGACGCGATCCTCGCCGAGGGTCACAGCGAGGTGGATTTCGTCATCGTCGGATCCGGTCCCAACGGCGCCTCACCGCACCACGAGACCAGCGACCGCATGCTCGCCGAGGGCGACGCCATCGTGATCGACATCGGCGGCACGCTGGACGCCTACCACTCCGATTGCACCCGCAACTATGTGCTCGGCGACCCGCCTGAGGGCTACGCCCCAGCCCACGCCGCCCTCGAGGTCGCCCAGGACGCCGCCTGCGACGCCGTTCGCCCCGGCGTCACCGCGGCCTCGGTGGACGCGGCCGCCCGCCAGGTGCTGACCGAGGCCGGCTACGGCGAGTTCTTCGTGCACCGCACCGGCCACGGCATCGGCTTAGACGGTCACGAGGAGCCCTACATCGTCGCCGGCAACGAGCTGGTGCTCAAGCCCGGCATGGCCTTCTCCATCGAGCCTGGCGTCTACGTGCCGGGACGCTACGGGATGCGCATCGAGGACATCGTGGTGGTCACCGAGGACGGCTGCGAGCGTCTGAATCACGGCGACCGTGCCATGACGGCGGCATGACACCGGAGCTGCGGCGGCGGTGACCGTCACGCGGCTGGAGCCCGAGCAACGCGACCTGCTCGAGGTCGTGCGTGCTCTCGCCGACCGTGAGGTGGCGCCCCGCGCCGACGGGGCCGAACGCGCCGGCGTCTTCCCCACCGACATCCTGCGCCAGCTCGCCGCCATGGATCTGCTTGGCCTCCCGTTCGACGTCGAGCACGGTGGCGGGGGACAACCGCAGACGGTGTACCTGCGAGTCGTCGAGGAGCTGTCCCGCGCCTTCCTGACCGTCGGGCTCAGCCTGTCGGTGCACACGCTGGCCGCGTGGGCCGTGGCGACCTACGCCTCCGACGAGGTCCGCAAGGAGTGGCTGCCGCGGATGACCTCCGGCGAGCTGCTCGGCGCCTACTCGCTGTCCGAGCCGGGCAGCGGCTCCGACGCCGCCGCCCTTGTCACCCGCGCGCAACGCTCCGGCGACGACTACATCCTCAACGGCACCAAGGCGTGGGTGACGCACGCCGGGATCGCCGGCTTCTACGTGGTGATGTGCCGCACCGGCGGTTCGGACGTGCCCGCGGCTCGCGGCATCTCGGCGTTGCTGGTGCCAGCCGACACGGCGGGACTGAGCTTCCCACCGCCCGAACGCAAGATGGGCATGCGCTCCTCGCCGACCGGTCAGCTGGTGTTCAGTGACGCCCGCGTGCCGGCGCGCTACCTGCTGGCCGAGGAGGGCAAGGGCTTCTCGATCGCGATGCGGGCGCTGGAGGGCGGCCGCCTCGGCATCGCGGCGTGCGCGGTCGGCCTGGCACAGGCGGCGCTGGACCAGTCGCTGGCCTACAGCCTCCAGCGGGAGCAGTTCGGCCAGCCGATCGCCTCCTTCCAGGGCATCGGGTTCCTGCTGGCCGACATGGCGACCGGTATCGAGGCTGCTCGGGCGCTGTACCTGGAGGCGGCCGACCGCCGCGACCTCGGTCAGCCCTACTCGCGTCTGGCCGCCATGAGCAAGCTGTTCGCCAGCGACACCGCGATGCAGGTGACGACCGATGCCGTCCAAGTCCACGGGGGCTACGGTTACGTGACCGACTACCCGGTCGAGCGGTACCTGCGCGAAGCCAAGGTCCTGCAGATCGTCGAGGGCACCAACCAGGTGCAACGCATGGTCATCTCGCGCGATCTGCTGCGGCCTGACCCGGCATGAATTCGGGCGCTACCGTCGCGCTCCATGAGCGCTAGCCGGGAGCGGGACCGCACCACCGTGGGGCGAGCGCTGCGGGCGGGCACGGTGGCCGGCGGTGCGGTGGCCGGGGTGCTGCTGCTGGCCGTGCTGCTCGGGGCCGGCCGGGGCGCCCCCGCCGCGGTCATGGCCGGCGTCGCCATCGGTGCCCTGGTCGCCGCCGGGTGGTTGCTGCTCGGCGCGGTCCTGGACATCTTCGCCGGTGAACGGGTGGGCGCGGCGCGCTGGGCGTGGACGGCTGTGACCACAGTCCTGGCCCTGCTGGGGCCCTTCCTGGTGGTCGGTGTCCTTGCGCGCAGCACGTGACCCCGCCCACCAGGTCGGGGGCCGGACGGACAGCGGTTAGGGTTCGCGGCATGCCGAAGTTCGAGTGCGCGAGTTGCGACGCGACGTTCTCTTTGCCCCAGCAGGTCCTGGACCGCTACCCGGGGTGGGCGCCGCAGCAGTGCCGCGGTTGCCGCGACGAGGCTCGCGCCGGCGGTTCAGGGGCGCACGACAAGGCCAGGGCCGGCGCCACCCGGCGGTACCGCGGCGCGACGCTGGTCGAGGAGAACCTGACGGTCGCCGAAGTGCTGGCGAAGTACACCGAGGGGCCGACCGACGGCGTCTTCACCGACGGCAGCGCCCATCCCAACCCGGGTGCGGGCGGCTGGGGCGCGGTGTACGTGGTGGACGGCCAGGTGATCGACCAACGCCACGGCGACGAAGCGCACACCACCAATAACCGCATGGAGCTGACCGCGCTGATCGCGGGCTACGACCTGGTGCCGCACGGGACCCCGGCCACGGTCTACACCGATAGCAAGCTGTGCGTGGACACGATTACCAAGTGGGCCAAGGGCTGGGCCGCCCGAGGCTGGCAACGCAAGGGTGGCGAGATCGCCAACCTCGACCTGGTCAAGCTGCTGTATGCCCTCGCGCAGGCCCGCCCCGAGCTGCGTCTGGAGTGGATCGCGGCGCACAGCGGCAGCCGCTGGAACGAGTACGCCGACTCGCTGTCCACCGCCTTCCGGCGCGAGCAGCTGTGAAGACACTCCTCGTGGCCGCCGGGGTCCACACCCTGAGCGGGGATCCCAATGCCGAGCCCGCCCGGGCGCTGCTGCTCGACGGTGACCGCATCGCTTGGGTCGGCGCGGCCGAGGCGGCACCGACCGCCGAGCGGAGAGTTGACCTGGGTAGCGGCTGGATTACACCCGCGTTCGTCGACGCGCACGTGCACGCCACCGCCACCGGGCTCGCGCTGGAGGGTGTAGCGCTGGCGACAGCGGACAGCGCTGCCCAGGCCCTGGACCGCCTCCGCCGATTCGCGGCGGGCAGTGACAGCGCGGTGCTGCTCGGCTACGGCTGGGACGACTTCGGCTGGCCGGAGGCGGCACCGCCGACGGCCGAGCAGATCAGTTCGGCAGCGCCCGGGCGCACCGTGTTGCTGCACCGCGTTGACAGCCACTCCTGCCTGGTGGACGCCACCACGCTGTCACGCCTGCCGCTGCAGACCCTGGCCGGAGTCGTCCGCGACGACGACGGAAACCCCACCGGCTGGTTGCAGGAGGCCGCGTCAGAGGCCGCCCAATCCGAGGTACGCAAGCGCATCCCGGCACCGCAGCTGCAGGCGGCGCGCGCCGCTGCCTGCCGGGCCGCGGCGTCGCTGGGCATCGCCTCGCTGCACGAGATGGGCCATCCCGGCCTGGCGGGCCTCGATGACGCGCGGGCGTGGGCGGCGGGGGACTGGCCAATCGAGGTGCATACCTGGTGGGCGCAGCTGGACCTCGCGGCGGCTCGTGACAACGGCCTGCGGCCCGGCGGCGACCTGTTCCTCGACGGGTCGATCGGCTCCGGCACGGCGGCGACCTCGGCGCCATACGCGCCGGCCGGCGGCAACGGTGAGCTGTTCCACGACGACGCGGCGGTCGCCGACTGGTTCAACGACTGCACGGCGGCGGGCATGGGCGGCGGCGTCCACGCCATCGGCGACCGGGCGATCGAACAGGCCATCGGCGCCATTGAGACGGCGGCGGCCGCGCACGGTGTCGACGCGGTCCGCCGCTGCCGCCACCGCATCGAGCACGTGGAGCTACCGACCCGCCGGCACGTGCAACGGATGTCGCGGCTGGGCATCGTCGCCAGCGTGCAACCTGCCTTCGACGCAGCCTGGGGCGGCGATCACGGCCTGTACGCCGCGCGCTTCGGCACCGAGGCGGCCCGCTCCTCGAATCCGCTGGCGTGGTTCGCTCAGGAGGGCGTGACGATGGCCTTCGGGTCGGATTCGACGGTCACGCCGCTGGACCCGTGGGGCGGGATTGCGGCCGCAACCCACCACCTCGGCGGTCTGGGGCTGCCGCGCTCTGCGGCACTCTGGGCGCACACCCTCGGTGGGCGGTATGTCGCCGGCCAGGACGACGTTGGCGCGCTGGTCGGCGGTCAACGAGGCGACTTCGCGGTGTGGGACGCCGATCCGTTCGCCATGGAAGATCTGTCCGATTTGCGGTGCCTGGCCACGGTGATAGCGGGTAGCGTGGCGCACGGCGATCTACCGCTGGGCGGTTCGCGCGCCGGGCGCACGGCGGGCGGATTTTCCGCAAGCCCATGACCTGCAAGGATGCCCCGTTTCCGCTGGTCACAGCGCGTGTCAAGAAAGTTACAATGGGCTTGACGGAGTATGGCCGGCACCCCTACAGTCCCCACCGGTCGCCGCGGCGGAGACGTCGCGGGGAAGCTCGAACGCAACAACTGATCATCCACCGCCTGGTCGGCTCAAGGGTCGGCCGAGGAGGGAACAGGCTCAGTAGAGAACTGCGGTTCGGCCGTGTTCGTCCCGGCCGCCGTATGGCGCCAACGGTCTGTTGTCCCTCTTCAACGACCCCGGAGCACCCGCTCCGGGGTCGTGGCGTCGGTGGAGGCTGCGATGGTGAGCGTGAGCCGGTCGGCGCGATCCAATAGTCGTGAGCCGGAACGGGTAGGGGCGCCGTCGCGTTGCATCAGCGGAGTCCAACCCCTATAACGCCAAGCCCGCGACAGACCGGCCGCGAAGGAGCCAAGAGTGGCCAGCCAGGAATTCGAGACCGAGGACGACCTCGTCGAGGAGGAAGGCGACGACGACCTCGAGCTCGACGAGCTGAACTCCGGCGATGATGTCGACGGGCTGGAGGCCGCCGACGAGCTTGACGACGAGGTGGTCGGGGTGGCCGCGGAGGTGCCTGACGTCGATGTCGCCGAGGTCGAGTCCGAGGACGACACTGACGAGGTCGAGGCGGACGACGACAGCGACGATGATGCAGTGGTGGTCGACGACACCGAAGACGAGTCCCTCGACGTCCTGCTCGCCCGAGAGAAGGCCGAGGACGACGACCTGGTCCGGCTCGATGACGAGCCGCGCGACGCGCTGACCCCCACGACCACACCCATCGGGGCGAACGAGTTCACCTGCCGGTCCTGCTTCCTGGTCAAGCGCCGCGCGCAAATGGCGGACGCCGATCAGATGATCTGCTTCGACTGCGCATGACCCCACGCGGGCGCGATCGCGCCCGCCGCGCTGGCCTGGCCGTCGCCGGTGGGGTCCTGCTGTACGCGGCGCACCCACCAGCTGATCTGGGATGGTTGGGCCTGGTCGCCGTGGTGCCGCTGCTGGCGTTGGGTCGCGACCTGCGGGCTGCTGCTCGGCCGGTGGCGGGAGGGCTGTGGTGGGGGCTGCTATCGGGGCTGGTCTTCTTCGCCACGCTGCTGACGTGGCTGGTGCCCTTCGGCGTGGTCGCCTGGTTGTTACTGGCGTTGATTCAGGCCGCCTTCATCGGACTGTTCGTGGCGGCGGTGGCGGCTTGGGGACAGCGTCGGTTCGGTGCGGCGGCCGCGGTCGTCGCCTGGGTCGCGATGGAGGCCGCCCGCACCCGCTGGCCACTCGGGGGCTTCCCGTGGGGTGCGCTCGGCTACAGCCAGCACGAGGCCGGGCTGCTGCTTCCGGTGGCTCGGAGTCTGGGCGTCCTCGGGGTCAGCGCCGCCTGCGCCGCGGTGGCCGCGTGCGTTGAGTGCGGGCTGGCGCACCGGTCGATCCTGCGCCCGTTCCTGGGGCTGCTCGGCGTCGCGGCCGTGGCAAGTGGCCTAGCGGCGGTGCCACCGCCAGCGCCGGGCGGCGACCGCCTCGACATCGCCGCCGTGCAGGGCAACGACCTGCAGCGCAGCGGGGCCGCCGGGGTTGCCCGTCTGGACGACGAACGCATCGTCAACGTCGCCGAGGCGATGCTGGAGGCCACCCGCCCCCTGGCCGGCGACCCTCCCGACGTGACGGTGTGGCCGGAGAACAGCCTCGACGCCGACGTCACGGACCCGGCCAACGCCGAGCTGCGCTCGATCGTCTCGTCGGCGCTGGAGCTGCTGAACGGCGAGGCGCTGGTCGCGGGTGGCCTGCTGGCGGGACCGCGGCCCGGCACCGTCTACAACGCGGTGCTGGAGCTCGGGCCGGGGTTGGCGGTGGACGACACCTACCGCAAGCGGCATCCGGTGCCGTTCGGCGAGTACGTGCCGCTGCGGCCGGTGCTGGGAGCACTGCCGCCGCTGCGGCAGATCCCTCGCGACGTGCTCGGCGCCGACTCGCCCGGCATCGTCACCGTCGCCGGCGCCCCCTTGGGATTCGTCATCTGCTTCGAGAACATCTTTCCCGCGCTGGTGCGCGACCAGGTCCGCGCCGGCGCCGAGCTGCTGGTGGTGTCGACCAACAACGCCTCGTACGGCTACTCGGCGATGAGCCGGCAGCATCTGGCCTTCTCCCAGCTGCGCGCCGTCGAGTCCGGCCGCTGGACGCTGCACGCCGGGATCTCGGGGACGTCAGGCATCATCGATCCCTCAGGTCGGGTGAGTCAGCGCACGCGGTTGTATGACGAGGCGATCGTGCGCGGCGAGCTGCCGTTGGGGTCACAGCCGACGCCCTACGTGGTCCTGGGTGACGTGGTCGGTGTCGGGGCGATGACGCTGGCGGTCCTGGCCATGCTGGGCGGGTTCGTCGGCAGAGCGCGCAAGGGGAGAACAACGCGATGACTTCGTTCGTGGAGGTTGACGACGCGCGCTTGGCGTATGACGTGAGCGGCGGCGTCGTCGGCCGGGGATCCGCGGTGCTGCTGTTGCATGCCGGCATCGCCGACCGGCGCATGTGGGACGGGCAGGTCGCGGCGTGGTCTGCGCAGCGCCAGGTTGTGCGGCTGGACTTTCGCGGCTTCGGCGAGACGCGGTCGGGGCCAGGACGCGTCGCCCATCACGCCGACGCCGTGGCCGTGCTGGACGCGGCTGGGATGTCCGAGGCCGTGGTCATCGGCGCGTCGATGGGCGGGGCGGTGGCGGCGGACCTGGTGTTGACCTATCCCGAGCGTGTGAGCGGACTGGTGCTGTCAGGGTCGGCGCTCAACGGCGCCGAGTTCACCGATGCGGCGACCTTCGACGGCTGGCGCGATGCCGGGGCAGCGGCCGAGGGAGGGGAGTTCGGCCGGGCCGCCGAGCTCGAGGCCGCAATGTGGGTGCCCGACGCGACCGCCGACGTGCGGCGCCTGGTGGTGGAGATGCTGCTGCCGACCTACCAGCGCGACGAGCCCGACGAGGAACCGGTGCCCGACGCGGCGGAGCGTCTGGCAGAGATCGGCGTGCCGACGTTGGTCATCGTGGGGGAGCGGGACCGGCCCGACATCCTGCGCTTCGCCGACCGCCTGGCCGCCGAGATTGCCTCGGCCCGCCTGCTGAGGCTGCCCGGCGTCGGCCACCTGCCTAACCTCGAGGCTCCTGAGCCGTTCAACGCCGCCGTCGCCGAGTTCTTCGCCGAGGTCGACGAACGCTAGGCTCGCCCG
>JACCVM010000143.1 GCA_013698135.1 Euzebyaceae bacterium
CAGCGCTGATGAGGGTGTCCAGCCAGCTGATGTCGTGTTCGGTGGTCTCCATGCCGTGGCGCACCAGCGACAGGGTGTAGCTGTCGGTGGAGCCGCGCTTGGCCTGCGTCAGCGAGCGCCGGCCCTCATCGAGCTTGTCCTCCAGGTAGGACTTGCGGCGCTCCAGCAGTCGCAGGCGTGTCTCCGGCTTGAGGTAGCGGAAGAACGCCAACCGCAGCGGGAACTTGTCCTCTTCCCACGTCGAGTGGGCGCCCTCGGTCAGCAGCTCCAGGAACTCGGATTCCCCCCCGGCGGTGATGCGGTAGACCTGCTTGCGGCGGGTGGTCTGCTCGACAGGGAAGAACTTCTCGACGGCGCCGCGCTTCTCCAGCTTGCGCAGCGCGGGGTAGAGGGCGCCGTAGGACACGGTCCAGAAGAAGCCGAGCTTGTGCGCGAGCTGCTTGCGCAGCTCGTAGCCGTGCATGGCCCGTTCTTTCAACAGGCCGAGGATGGCGAGCTCGAGCATCGAAGGACGGTCCTGGTGTCGGTGTTGTGTGGTAAGCGTTTCGGTGTTGCGTGGTGAGCGGCTGATATGGCGGGACGATGTAACGGGACGATGTATCTGTACGATATAGCGCCATGCTACATCGGATCGTCGCCGTGGCAACTCCTTGGTGGCGCTCCAGTCCTGGGCCGCCACCGCCGGTCACGCCGTCCTACACTCCACAACGCCATGAGAGGCGTGATCGACTACCGCATCGCCCGCCGGGCGCTGGTCCGCGAGGTGACCCGGGGGGTGGTCCCGCTCACCGAGGTGTGCGATGCCCATCCCGAACTGCTGCGCGCCGCGCGCAACGTCGGGCAGCCAACCGCTCGCACCTGTCCCATCTGCCGGCTGGCCGACGATCGCGCCGACGTGCCGCTGGACGAGAACAGCACCTTGCGCGTGGTCACCTACGTCTTCGGCGACGACCTCCGCCGGCTGTCCGGCCACGTGGTGTGGACCCCCGAGGAGCTCGACGGGCTGGCGGCACGCCACCGCTCCTTCACCGCCTACCGGGTCGAGTGCTGCCTGGTGTGCGGCTGGCATCACCTGATGGAGAGCTTCCTGCTCGGCCGCGCCTACGCGGGTTGACGGCCGCCGCTGGTGGGTGAGGAGCACGGAGGTTGAAGCGGCTCAGCCGTTGGTGTGGACCGGACCGCGTCCCACTCGGGCCGCTCGCGCACCGCAAGCCAGGCGATCCAGACCAGCACCACGGCGCGGAGGCCGATGGTGACGGCGAAGACGCCGTAGCCGGGCGCGGGGGTGAGTCCCTGCCGCCCGCCCAGCCACGGGAAGCGCACCAGGAACACGGCGGCGTCGGCGGCGCAGAACCACAGGAACGGGCTAAGGCGCGGGAGGGCGAGGGCCAGCAGCGGCAGCAGCCACAGGCTGAACTGCGGCGAGTAGACCTTGCTGGTCAGCAGGAAGGCGATCAGCAGCGGCAGGAACAGCTGCCAGGTGTCGGCGGGCGGGCGCCGGCGAACCCCGACGATCAGCACTGCGGCGGCAGCAACCGCGAATAGCGCTGCGGTGACCAGGTTCAGCGTTGGCACATCGAAGGAAGTGGACCGCAGCTCGACCTCGATGATGCGGTAGAGGCTGTCGTGGTCGGCCGGCCGGGTGCGCGACAGCTGCAGGAAACGGCTCCAGCCCTCGGGCGCCGCCAGGTAGACGGGCAGGTTGACGGCCAGCCACACCGCGGCCGCGGCGCCGGCGTGGGCCAGCGCCGCGCCGGGTCTGCGTTGGCGCAGCCGGGCCACGACCACCAGGCCGACGAGCAACGCGGGATACAGCTTGGCCGCGGCGCCAAGGCCCGCCGCCACACCTGCGGCGACGTCGCGATCCTCGCGGTGCAGCCAGATCGCGGCCGTCGACAGCACGACAGGCAGGGCGTCCCAGTTGACGAAGGCGCACAGCACCAGCGTCGGCGCGGCGGCGTACCACAGCAGCCGCCGCGGCGGCAGGCCCATGCGGTGCAACAGCACCAGAGTCCCCGCTAGGCAGGCCGCAGCCATCGCCATCGTGACCTGCAGGAACGCTTGCCCTTGGACGGCGGGCGGCAAGATGCCAGCCACCTGGTTGGCCAGCCACATCCACGCGCCCGTCAGCACCGGGTACTCCACCGGGTGGTCGAGGTAGGGCACTGCGCCGGTGTCCAGCCGCTCGACGAACCACAGCGGGTAGATGTCGGTGTAGCACCAGCCCCGGTACTGCTCACCGTTCTGCCAGCCGGCGTCGACCAGCAGGCACCGCGCCTTGGAGAACCAGGCCAAGGCCAGCGTCAGGCACGCAACGGCGACGACGGCCTTGGGAAGCGGCCTGGACGAGGCGGTCGGCCGGGCGCCGGAATCGGACGAGGCGGCGCGGGCAGGCACGCCCGGCAGCCTAGAGGGACCCTACGAGTCGCCCGTCTTGGTCGACGTGCTGGCCTCCTCGAACGGCGGTGCGACCCCGGCGGGCGCCTGCTCGCCTTCCGGCATCGGGCGGCGCAGGCTGAGCACGATCACCACGGCGAGGATGCCCATGATGATCCCGAGGCTGACCAGCGGGTTGATCTCGGGCAACGGGATGCCGGCGATCGTCTCGACCCCGTCGTGGACCAGGCTTTCCAGCAGCAGCTTGACGCCGACGAAGCCGAGGATGATGGCCAGGCCCGCCTTGAGGTAGCGCAGCTTGTCGGCGACCCCCGCGAGCAGGAAGTACAGCGCCCGCAGACCCAGGATCGCGAAGACGTTGGACGTCAGGATGATGAAGGGGTCCTGGGTGATGGCGAAGATCGCCGGGATCGAGTCCATCGCGAAGATCAGGTCGGTGAACTCCACCAAGATCAGCACCACGAACATCGGGGTGGCCAGCAGCTTGCCGTTCTCGCGCACCCAGAAGTGGTCGCCGCGGTAGCCGTCGGTGGTCGGCAGCACCTGCCGCACGCGTTTGAGCAGCTTGGACTCGTTGACGTCGGGGTGCTCGTCTTTCTGCAGCCAGGTCTTGACGCCGGTGTAGACCAGGAAGGCGCCGAACAGGTACAGGATCCAGTCGAAGCGCGCGATGAGCGCGGCGCCGGTGAAGATGAGGATCGTGCGCATCACGATGGCGCCCACCACGCCGTAGAACAACACCCTGTGCTGCAGTTCCTTGGGTACGGCCAGGGCACCGAAGATCAGCACGAACAGGAAGACGTTGTCGACTGACAGCGACTTCTCGATGACGTAACCGGTGAAGAACTCCAGGGTCGTGTTGCCGCCGTCAGCCGCGGGATGCAGGCGGGCGATGAACAGACCGAACAGGATCGACACGCCGATCCAGATCGCCGACCAGGTGCCGGCCTCCTTGAGGGAGACCTCGTGGGAGTCCTTGTGCACCACCAGCAGGTCGATGGCCAGCAGGATCGTGACGATCACGGCAAAGCCGCCGTACAGGACCGGGTCGGATACCACGCGCGTTCAGACCTTTCGGACGCAACGGACACGGCACCAGGTGGTGGCTGCCGTGCGGGTCGAAGGTCTCGCGTCCCGGGTTGTCGGGGCACCGGTCCGGGCGGTGGCACCGCCGTGCTGACGAACCGTCGCCGGGCAAGCCATCACGGCGGGCCCGTCGCTACTCTCCCTCGCTGGGAATCAGCCCATCCTACGGACTGGTGATCGACTCGCAGCCTGTACCCGTTCCGGGGCTGCTTTAGCCCGAAGCGGGCTGCTTGGGTTTGCTGCC
>JACCVM010000149.1 GCA_013698135.1 Euzebyaceae bacterium
GCACGTTCTCCCCGGCCATGATGGCCGCGTTGACCAGAGCGTTGAGCGCGTCGCGGGCCGAGTTCGCGTGGACGGTGCAGCTGAAGCCGCACCCGGCGTTGACGGCACGCGTCAGTTCGAAGGCCTCCGAGCCCCGCACCTCTCCCACGACGATGTGGTCGGGCCTCATCGCCAGCACGAACTTCACCAAGTCGCGCAGCGACACCTCGGCGGTTCCGTCCATGCCGGGTGGGCGAGCCTCGTAGAAGGAACCGTGCGTCAGCGGCACGTGCAGCTCACGGATCTCCTCGCAGCAGCGGATGCAGTGGCTGGACGGAGCAGCGGCGAGCAGCGCCGACAGCAGCGACGTCTTCCCGGCCCCGGGCGGTCCCGAGACCAGCAGGCTGCTGGTGGTCTGCATGGCCGCCCATAGCAGGCCCGCAGCGGCCGGCGACAGGGTGCCCCGCTCGATCAAGCCCGGCAGCGTCTCGCGGCGCAGCGTGTGCCGTCTGATCGTGGCCGACAGCGCGTCGGCTACCGGCGGAATGGCCGCGGTCAGCCGCGCCTGTCCTTGCAGGACCCGTGCCTGCACCAAAGGGTTGCCCGCGTCGAGATGGCGTTGGGTGCCGCCGAGGAGCCGGTCGACCACCTGCCGGTTCTCGTCCTCGGTGGCCGGCGCCGACAACCCCTGCAGGCGTCCGGAGCCATCGATATAGGAGACGCGGGGGCCCTCGATGAACACCTCCTCCACGTCAGATCGGGCCAGCAGCTCCGTCATCGGCCCGTACTCGGTGATGGAACGCAGCAGCCGAGCCACCATGTCCGGCGGGTCGCGCAGGGCTGCGCCGTCGCCGAGGTGAGCGCGTCGCTGGTAGCCCTCGACCGCCGCCACCACGGCGGCGCGCACGCCGTCGACGTCGGCTGCCGGGTCGAGCCGGTCGCGCTCGATGGAGTTGATCGCGTCGCTGCGGATGCGGTCGTACGCCCCGACGGCGAGCACCGTCATCGCCGGCGTCCCACCCGACGGCGCTCCGAGCCCTTGAGCCCCAACAGCGTCATCGCCAGCGGCTGCACGGCCCGGTGGAACGGGCCGTCGCCAACGACGCCGCCTTCCCACGCGGCCTGTGTGACCCGTGCGTCCTCCGGCAGGAACGTCAGGTCCTCCGGGTTCAGCACGCGGCGAACCTCTCGTTCCACCTCACTCCGCCGGAAGCGCGACGGCGGCGTGCGGTTGAAGGCCACGCGGACCGGTGTGCGGGGCGCGATCGACCGAGCCTGCGCCAGCCAGCTCAACAGTCTTGCGACGCCCACGGGGCTTGGCAGGCCCACGCCGAGCACGCTGTCGGCGCGGGCCAACAGCGCCCGACTGACGCCGTAGCGGCTGGGGCCGTGGGCGCCGAGGTTCTCTAATCGGGAACCCAGGTTGGCGACAACGTCGACGGGCAAGGACAACAACCGCTCGGCGACGTCGGTGACCTCGCTGGGTCGGACGTGCGTCCAGTCGCGTGGGGCGCTCAATCCGGGCAACACCGCGAAACCGGCCTGCGTCGGGGCGAGGCTGTCTTCCAGGACGCCGTCGTGGTGCTCGACCGCGGCGACGGCGGACCGCAGGTTCGGATAGGGACGAACACCGAGACGCTGGGCCAGCGCCGGGGCGGTCTCGTCGCCGTCGACCAGGACGGTGCGATGCCCGTGTCGTCCGGCGGCTGCGGCCAGGGCGAGGGCGACCTCGGTGGCGCCGCACCCACCCGGTGGAGCTCCGACGGCGAGAAGACGACCGACCTTGGCCGTCGTTGGCCCAAGCTCGCGCGGAGCAGGCTCGGCGGGCTCCAGGGTGGCGACCATGCGGGTGAACTCATCGGAGCCGGCGCCAGAGGCCAGCGCCGCGATGATCTCGACGAACTCACCCGCCGGCGCGTCCCTGGCAATCACGTCGTCGACGCCCAGATCCAGCAGCTCGCCCTTGCCGGCCGCGTCGTCGCCGTCGTAGACGCCAAGAACTCGGCGTTCGAGGTGCTGCAGCGAGCTCACGAGGTGTCGTGACAGGAACGAGGTGGTGTCGTCGGCCACGAAGACATCGCAGTGCTCGGCCAGGGCCTCGTGCGGATGCAGGACGGTGGCGCGAACGCGACCGCCGCCGTGGTCGGCGACGTGGCGATGCAGGCGTTGCGCCCATTCCCGTGGTGACGCGGCGAGGACGATCTGCGGCTCGAACATCTACCCGTCCGTCTCCAGCTGCCCAGCGGCGGGAGCAGGCGTTGCGCCGGTGGATCGCACCACGTCGACCGACTCGGAGCGGATGGCAAGAGCCAGTCGCAGCGCGGCGTCAGCGTCCACGGCCACCGTGATGCTGAAACCGCCGCTCCCGCCGAGCCCACCCGCCCCGTTCCCGGTGACGGCCAGCACCTCCGCGCCCGTGAGCACGTAAGCGGCGCGATCGTCGATCACGTCGATCACATCGACACGGTCGCCGACCCGCAAGGCGCCGCCGGCGGCATGCGCCGGGTCCACCGGGATGCTCATCGCTCGCTGGCCGTCGGGCGCGGCATTGCTTCGCAGGTCGCTGCGGCGCAGGACGTCGCCGGCTTGCAGGTCGTGAACGGCGATCCAGTCGCCACCCGCGGCGGCCGCGGCCTCGGTCACCAGCGAGCCCTGCAAGGAACGGCTGGCACCGAGGGGTTCGTACCGCAGCGCGTCGGCGTCGACCAGTTGGCCGGCCGCGACCGGGGCAGCCAGGACCGCAACCGCCACCCGATCGTCACCGGACCGCAGCGCCACCAGATTCAACAACCCGGCCACGACCGCCGCCACCACCATCAGGACGTGTCCGGCCGACAGCCGACCCAGCCAGGGTGCTCGCGAGGTCGCAGGGCCGGTCCCGGCGACACCGGACCCGCGCGACAACTCGGTGACGGCCACACTCCCCCCTCGGTGGCGGCAACAGCCTCGGGAAACTAGACAAGGCCGCGCCGTTCCACAAGAGCGCATTTCTCGCCTTGTGGATACGCCTCAAGCCCTGCCAACACTGGTTCACAGACGCCAGAATGGTCAAACACCCGTCAGTGTGGACAACACCATGTTGTTGCTGTCGTCGTCTGCTAGCGTCGGTCAACATGGCTGACGATCGCGACGACTACCCACAGGTGCTGGACGCCGCGCAAGTCGCGCGCTTGCTGCGACTGAACATCGATTACGTGCGCAAGCTGTCGCGCGAAGGGACCCTGCCCGCGCACCGGCTCGGACCCAACGGCCGCACGTTCCGCTACCTCAAAGACGAGATTCTCGACTGGCTGCGAGGCCAGCCGGTCGGCGACCCCGACGTGCCCCGGGGCTCCTCGCCGCAGGCGGCGTCACGTTCGGACCGGTAGCACCCAGGCGAGCCGGGACAACGGCACGAACCAGCGGCTGCCGTCCGGTTCGTCGACCACCACGTGGTCGATGGCCACCGCGGCGAGTCGAGCGACCAGGGTGTCGTCGGGCGACGTGATGCCCATCCGCAGCATGGTGCCCACGGCCTCGTGCTCGCCCAGTCGGGCCTTGAACGACGCCGCCCCACCGGCGCGTCCGACGCCACCTCGCCGTTGGCGGGTGAGCACCTGCCAGGTGGTCGCCGCGCCGACGTGCAGATCGACGGTGCCCAGCGCCGTGCCCAGGCAGGCGACGTTGCCGGCGGCGTGAACCAGGGTCCCGGTAAAGCGTCGCCCCGCCGCGTGCACCGCGACCTCGTCCCCGCGGTGCAGCAGCTCCAAGGCAACATCGGCGAGGTCGCGGCCGCGCAGCAGATCGCGGGCCGCCAGCTCCTCGTAGGCCTCGTCCTCCGCCCGGTCGTCGGGGTCGCGGCGGCTCATCTCCGGAGTTTGCAGCCGGCGAGTTCGCTAGGCAACGTGTCGCTGCGGGGTAAGACAGGGACGGTCAGGGCCGGCGGCGCACTCCCGGCTCGCACAGCCGGAACCCGCCACGCTGCGACGCGCGGTAGTCATAGCTGCGGCCCTGTGCCTCCAGCACGACCTGGTAGCCATCGACCAGGGCCTGGGTGTACTGCTGACCGGGTTGTGGGCAGCCCAGCGAGCCGTCGGGGAAGGTCTTGGTCTGCGCGCTGACCACTCGGACGGCCGCGGCATCCACCCCGCTGCGCGTCACGACGTCGGCGGTCAGTTGCTCCAGCAGCTCGCGAGGCACCATGGCGCTCTCCTCGGTCGGCGTGGCGGCGGCGGTCGGCGTGGCGCTCGGCGTCGAGGCGCTGGCGCCCGCCTGTGGACCGGCAGGGGCGCAGCCAGCCAGCAGCAGCGCCACGCCGACCAGCCACATAGTCCGTAGCGATGTGCGACAGCGGCAGCTTCCCACGGATTCCTCCTGATTGTGCGTCGTGGAGTTCGACGCCGACGGAGGGTGGCGAGTTCCACGCCGATCAACGCAGGTGGCGGCCAAAAAAATCCACCGTGGCGGCCCAGGCGTCGTGGTCGGCCTGTGCGGCGTAGGTGGCGGGCACGTCGGCGTTGGCGAAGGAATGCTCGGTGCCGCGATGAGCGGGATGCTCGACGCTGCCGCCGGCGTTGGCCACGGCGGCGAAAAACTTCTGCGGAGCGTCAGGTGCGCCCCAGTCGTCGTGCTCGGCGAGGTGCACGAGCGCCGGCGCGCGCAGGGGCGCGAAGTCGTCGTCGCTCAAGATCGCGTAGTAGCCGACGACTGCCTCCAGGTCGACCTGGGTGGCCATCAGCAACGCCAGCTCGCCGCCCATGGAGTAGCCGAGCAGGCCCACCCGGTCGGGCGTCACCGCGGCGTGGTCGCGAAGGTGGGCGACGGCTGCGCGCAGCTGGCGCAGGGCTCGATCCCTGTTCAGTCCGTCGAGCCAGACCCGCGCCTTGGCGGTGTCGGTGGTGGTGCGCCCGTCGTACAGATCGACCGCCAGCGCCACGAACCCGGCGGCGGCCAGCTCCTCGCAGCGGCGGCCGACATGGGGCAGCAGCCCGAACCAATCGTGGACCACGACGACCCCCGGCCCGCCGCCGCCCTCGGGAAACGTCAGCTGTGCGGTCACCTGACTGTCGCCTCCGCCGATGGTCACCGTGCCGTTCATGCCGCCTCCGAGCGCCGGATAGGTCAGACTATCCCGTTGCGGGGACAGGACCGAGTCGGGCTACCGAAGGAGCAGCGGTGCCACTTGACAAGCCCGGGCTGCGGCGGGCCTTGCGCCAGCGCTATGCCTGGCTGGACCATCCCGACCTGGGGCCGGCCGCGGTGGACGCCGGCGAGTGCGACCGCTGCGGTGCCGAGGCCCCGGTTGACCTCGACCTGTGGACCGAGTGCCGCGGCCTACCGCGCTCGCGCGCCACTCCAGACCGGCCCGGTCTTCCTGGGGCGCCGGTGCGCGGCCGCCGTCGGCACCGACGCCTGGTGTGACGGCCACCGGCAATCGGGTGCGCTACCGCCTTCGGCTGCATGAGCGCGGAGGCGGGCGAGACCTTGGACTGGCTGGCGCTGCTGCCCGCCGAGGCCGACGACGTGGCCCGCCTGTGGTGGGTCGCCTGTCATGGCGGCGTGTCATGCTGGTGCGGTGGATCCAGATCCGGGCCTGTTCGGCCCCGCCAGCGTCACCTGGCAGCTGCACGCCGATCCGGCCGTGGCACTCGGCGGCCTTCGCGCCCTGATGCTGCAGACCTTGCATCCGCTGGCGATGGCGGGCGTCGCCGAGCACTCCGACTTCCGCGACGACCCTTGGGGCCGGCTGTTTCGGACGGCTGACTACATCGCGGTCGTCACCTATGGGACCACCGCGCAGGCCCATCACGCCGCGGCACGGGTCCGCGGCGTGCACCGGCGGCTGCGCGGCGTCGAGCCCGAGAGCGGTCGCCGCTATCGGGTCGACGACCCCGCCTTGCTGCTGTGGGTGCACTGCTGCGAGGTGGACTCGCTGCTGGCGGCGCATCGACGGTGCGGCGCGCCGCTGGGGCCGGGGGCGGTGGACGGGTATGTCGCCGAGCAGGTGCGCGCGGCGGCACTGGTAGGACTCACCTCGGCCGATGTGCCAGCCAGCACCGGCGAGCTACGCGAGTACTTCGAGGCGGTACGGCCACAGCTGCGCACCACCGCCGCCGCGCGCGAGGCGATGCGCCTCCTGCTCACACCACCCATGCCCCTGCCTGCGCGCCCGGCCTGGGTCGGGCTGGCCTCGATCGCGTTCGGGATGCTGCCGCGCTGGGCCCGCGCCCGCTTCGGGCTCACCGGCTGGCTGACCGCTCATCCCGGCACCGACCTGGTCGCCGGCGTGGCGGGCCGCAGCCTGCGCTCAGCGGTTCACCTGGTGCCGCGAGGGCTGTGGGAATCACCGGCTCGGCGCGCCGCCGAGCAACGCCTGGCCGCCGGCGCCGCCGCGCTGGCTGCCGGAGTCTGACCCGCCCACGCGGCCCGGTGGCGGCGCTGGCGCCCTCGCTAGCATCGCCGGTGATGTCGCTCTCCGTCTGTGTCTACTGCGCCTCGTCGGAATTGGTCTCGCCCGAGCTGCGGGCGGTGGCCGCCGAGCTTGGCCGCGCGCTCGCGGCGGAGGGTTGGTCGTTGGTCTACGGCGGCGGCAACGTTGGACTGATGGGCGAAGTCGCCCGCGCGGCCCTGGAGGCCGGCGCTCATGTCACCGGCGTCATCCCGCACCGCCTCGCCGACCGCGAAATTGCGCTGGAGGATGTCACCGAGCTGGTGCGCACCGAGACCATGCGCGAACGCAAGGGCCTCATGGACGACCGCAGCGACGCCTTCGTGGTGCTGCCTGGCGGGATCGGCACCCTCGAAGAGCTGGTGGAGATCCTCACGCTCAAGCAGCTCGGCTATCACGACCGGGCCATCGTGGTGCTGGACGCTGGCGGCTACTGGGACCCGTTCCTGGCGCAGCTGGACCGGATGGTGGAGCTCGGGCTGGCGGCCGCGTCGCTGCCAAGCCTGCTCGACGCCACCCACGACGTGGCCGGGACCGTCGCCGCCATCCGCGGCTACCGCCCGCGCCGGGGTACGGGCGACGTCATGGACGAGGTGGAGGCCGTCGAGGCGCCTGGCTCCTAGCGGTCACCAGGCTCATCCACAGTCTCCGAGCAGATCACCGGCTGCGTCGTCACAAGGCAGGGGTAGGGTGCCAGCAGCTGGGTTGGTGCCCGTGACGGGCGATGGTACGGTCGTAACCGTCTACCACCGTCCTGCTCCCGGCGGGGCGCGTCGCAACGCGTCCGACAGCGGGGGCCACTCGACCACAGGATGGTCCATTGCGCACGTATGAACTCATGATGATCACGAACGGCTCGCTCGACGATGCCGCCG
>JACCVM010000195.1 GCA_013698135.1 Euzebyaceae bacterium
CGATGCTCAGGCCGGACGTACAACACGTCGGGCTCGACGACGTCGCGGTCCGACAGGTACACGTCCAGTGGGGCGGGGTAGGCCTTGCCGCCGTGCTCGCGGGCGTAGGCCACCAGTTCAGCGGTCAGCCACGCGACCACGTCCTGATGGCGCACGCGCGGCGCCGGCGTCACGATGAGCTCGCCGTCGATGAGCTCGCGGCGCAGATTGTCATCGGGGAAGGACGCGAGATCGTCGTAGGTGAGGCCGGTCTGCGCGGGCGACGCCATGGCATGCCTCCTGCGGTCATCGGTCGACGCTACGGCCAGACGGCCGGATGACCAGGACGAATCACGATCGCCTGTGGAGTGTAGGGCGCATAATTCAGTGCCGATTGACCGGGAAGGACCATCAGAAGCACTCGGCCACAAGGAGAGGCTGTTGAAAGGACGCGTCCAGGTTCAGGACATCACCCCTGCCGTGGACTGCGGCCGCTACGCCGCGAAAGCCATCGAGGGCGACGAGGTCGTCGTTGGCGCAGACATCTTCCGCGAGGGTCACGACAAGGTGGCGGCAGCCATCCGCTACCGCGGGCCCGGCGACAGCGGCTGGCGTGAAGCCCCGATGCACGCCGATGTCAACGATCGGTACCACGGCGCCTTCGCGGTCGACCGTCTCGGCGCGTGGCACTACCAGGTCGTCGGCTGGAGCGACCACTACGCCGCATGGCTGGACGGGCTGGTCAAGCGGCACGCGGGGGGACGCACCGACCTGGACACCGACTGCGAGGAGGGCGCACTCCTGCTGGAGCGCCGCGAGGCGCCCAAGGCGGCCAGACAGGTGCTGGTCGAGACGGCGGCGATGCTGCGCTCCGACGCCCCGCTCGGCGACCGGGTGACCGCCGCCTCACAGCCGGACCTGCTGGCCCTCCTCCAACGCCATCCCGAACGCCTCGACGCCACCATCAGCAAACCCGAGCTGCCACTGTGGGTGGACCGTGAGGCCGCCCGCTTCTCGGCCTGGTACGAGCTGTTCCCGCGCTCGGAAGGCGCGACCAAGACAACGAGCGGCACCTTCTCCGAGGTCGCCAAGCGGCTCCCCGCGATCGCCGACATGGGCTTCGATGTCGTGTACCTCCCGCCAATCCACCCGATCGGCCGGGCCTTCCGCAAAGGTCCCAACAACAGCCTCACGCCGTCCGACGCCGACCCCGGGGTGCCATGGGCCATCGGCTCGGAGGAGGGCGGGCACACCGCCGTCCACCCCGACCTGGGAACCATCGGCGACTTCGACGACTTCGTCCGCGAGGCCGGGCTGCACGACCTCGAGGTGGCGCTGGACTTTGCGATCCAATGCTCCCCCGACCACCCCTGGGTCACCGAACATCCCGAGTGGTTCGACCACCGCCCCGACGGCACTATCCGGTACGCGGAGAACCCGCCCAAGCAGTACCAGGACATCTACCCGATCGACTTCGACACCGCAGACTTGGACGGCCTCAAGGCCGAGCTCAAGGGCGTCCTCGACTACTGGATCGGCCACGGTGTCAAAATCTTCCGCGTCGACAACCCGCACACCAAAGCCGTCCCGTTCTGGGAATGGCTGATCGACGCCGTGCATGCCGAGCACCCCGACGTGCTGTTCCTCGCCGAGGCGTTCACCCGCCCGAAGATGATGGCCACCCTGGGCAAGGTGGGCTTCAGCCAGAGCTACACCTACTTCGCCTGGCGCAACACCAAGGCGGAGCTGGAGTCCTATCTCAAGGAGCTGGCCCACAGCGACATGGCCAGCTACTACCGGCCGAACTTCTGGCCCAACACGCCCGACATTCTCACCGAGTACCTGCAGACCGGCGGGCCAGCCGCCTTCAAGATCCGGCTGGTGCTGGCGGCCCTGCTGTCACCCGCCTATGGCATCTATTCTGGCTATGAGCTGTTCGAGCACGTAGCGGTCCGCGAGGGCAGCGAGGAGTACCTGGACTCCGAGAAGTACCAGTACCGCCCCCGCAACTGGGACGTCGCCGGTTCGCTCGCGCCGTACATCACGCGCGTCAACGCCGTCCGCCGGCTCCACCCCGGTTTCCGGCGGCTGACCAACTTGTGGTTCCATCAAGTCGACAACGAGCAGGTCATCGCCTTCTCCAAGGTGTCGACCGGCCGCACCGACCCCGTCCTTGCCGTGGTCAACCTCGACCCGCACCACACCCAGGAGGCCACGACCTGGCTGGACCTGTGGCAGCTCGGACTGGAGCACGCGGGAGGGTCGGGTACGGGCGGGTCGGGTGCCCCTTATGAAGCGCATGACCTGCTGACCGACACCACGTACGTCTGGCATGGACCGGGCAACTTCGTCCGACTCGATCCCCACGTGGAGCCGGCCCACGTGCTGCGGCTTCGCGCGTTGTAGACCTTGAGCTATCGAAGGCAACCAGTGGCCCTTTCCAACGACCCGCTGTGGTTCAAATCGGCCATCTTCTACGAAGTGGTCATCCGCGGTTTCTACGACGCGACGAACGACGGGACGGGTGACATCCGTGGGCTGACTGAGCGTCTGGACTACCTGGAGTGGCTCGGCATCGACTGCATCTGGCTGCTGCCGTTCTTCTCGTCGCCGTTGCGCGACGGCGGCTACGACATCAGCGACTACATGACGGTGCTGCCGGAGTACGGCACCGTCGACGATGTCGCCGAGCTGATCGAGCAGGCCCACACGCGCGGGATGCGGGTCATCGCCGACATGGTCATGAACCACACCTCTGACCAGCACCCCTGGTTTCAGGAGGCTCGCCGGCCCGAATCGCCCAAGCGTGACTGGTACGTGTGGTCCGACACCGACGAGCTGTACCCCGACGCCAGGGTGATCTTCGTCGACAACGAGATCTCCAACTGGACCCACGATCCCGAGGCGGGGGCGTATTACTGGCACCGGTTCTTCGGCTACCAGCCTGACCTGAACTTCGCCAACCCCGAGGTGCGCGAGGCGATGTTGGACATCGTCCGCTTCTGGTTGGGCATTGGGCTGGACGGCTTGCGCCTGGACGCCGTGCCATACCTGTTCGAACGGGAGGGCACCAACTGCGAAAACCTGCCGGAGACCCACAACTACCTCAAGCAGATCCGCAAGGTCGTCGACGACGAGTTCACCAACAAGGTGCTGCTCGCCGAGGCCAACCAGTGGCCCGAGGATGTCCGCGACTACTTCGGCGACGGCGACGAGTGCCAGATGGCCTTCCACTTCCCGGTGATGCCGCGCATGTTCATGGGCCTGCGCCGCGAGGAGGCGAAGCCGATCGTCGAGATCATGAGCTCGACGCCGCAGATCCCCGACAACTGCCAGTGGGGCATCTTCCTGCGCAACCACGACGAGCTCACGCTGGAGATGGTCACCGACGAGGAACGCGACTACATGTACAAGGAGTACGCACGCGACCCTCGCATGAAGATGAACGTTGGCATCCGCCGGCGGCTGGCTCCGCTGCTGGACAACGACCGCCGTTCCATCGAGCTGTTCCACGCCCTGCTGTTCAGCCTGCCCGGCAGCCCGATCATGTACTACGGCGACGAGATCGGCATGGGCGACAACATCTACCTGGGTGACCGCGACGGGGTGCGCACGCCGATGCAATGGTCGATCGACCGCAACGCCGGCTTCTCGCGCGCCGACTTTGCCCAGCTGTACGCGCCGCCCATCATGGACCCCGTCTACGGCTACCAGTCGACCAACGTCGAGGCGCAGCAGCGCCATCCGCACTCGATGCTGCACTGGGTGCGCAACATGATCAACGTGCGCAAGCAACACCCCATATTCGGCATCGGCCCCTTCACGGCGCTGGGCACCTCCAACAGCAAAGTGCTGGCGTTCCTGCGAGGCGAGATCAACCCCATCCTGGTGGTGGCCAACCTTGGCGCGTCCGCCCAGCCGGTGGAGCTGGATCTGTCCCGCTACAACGGCTGCGTGCCCACGGAGTTGCTCGGCGGCACGACGTTCCCGCGGATCGGGGATCTGCCCTACTTTTTGACCCTCGGACCCCACGGCTTCTACTGGTTCGAGATCAGCGAGGACCACACGGGATGACGGCGCTGGCCGACCTCGCCGGGCCGGCGCAGCACGGAGCGGTCGCCGCGATGCTACTGCCGTGGCTGCCGCGACAGCGCTGGTTCGCCGGCAAGGCCCGCAGCGTCGCGACCGTGTCGGTCCACGACGAGATCCTGCTCCACGGCGACGACACGGTGGTGCTGGACGCGCTGGTCGACGTCGAGTTCGACGACGGGCACCGCGAGCGCTATCAGGTCCCCCTGGCCGCAGCCGCTGCGTGCAGCGCGCAGGCTTCCCCGGTCGGGGCCGTCGCCGGGCTGGACCTGGTGGACGCCACCACCGACCCGGACGCCGCCCGTCTGCTGGCGTCGCTGGCCTGCGACCAGACCGCCCGGCTGACCGGCTTGGGCGGGCGGGTCAGCGGCCGCCCTGGCGCTGGGGACGAAGCGCTCGATCTACCGCAACCCGAGGTGTTGCGCGGTGAGCAGTCCAACACCTCAGTGGTCTTCGGCCAGCACGCGATCGTCAAGCTCTTCCGGCGCCTGGAGCCCGGCCAGAACCCCGAGGTGGAGATCACCCGCGCGCTGACCTGGCAAGGCTTTCCCAACGCTCCGCGCCAGCTCGGCGCCCTGCTGCTCGACGACGCCGACGGCACGTCGACGGATCTGGCGGTGCTCGCCGAGTTCGTGGCCGGCGGCCGCGACGCCTGGCGGCTGGCCACCGACGACGTGGCCCGCCTGGTCGAGTCCCCCGTCGCCTGTGCGATGGCTGACAGCTGGCTGCTGGAGCGTCTCGGCGCGCTCGGTGCCGCCGTGGCCGACATGCACGCGGCGCTGCGCGACACGTTGGGCAGTCGACCGGCGTCGCCGGGTGACGCTGCGCGGTGGGTCGCCGACATGCGCCAGCAGGTCGAACGGGTTTTGGCCACCGCGAGCGCCCGTGCCGCGGGAACCGCCGCTGCCGTGCTGCAACGGCGCGACGAGCTGCTCGAGCGGCTGACCCGGCTGGCCCACGGCGGCGGTGACGGCATGCTGACCCGTACCCACGGCGACCTGCACCTCGGCCAGGTGCTGCTCGATCGCCACGACCGCTGGCAGCTGCTGGACTTTGAGGGCGAACCCGCGCGCAGCCTCGCCGAGCGCCGCGCGCTGCACCCGCCGTTGCGCGACGTGGCCGGGATGCTGCGCTCCTTCGACTACGCCGCGGCTGCTGGTTCCGGAGGAGATCTGAGCGCTGTCGGCGAGGCCGCGGCCGCATGGCGCGACGACGCCCGCCGCCGGTTCCTCGACGCCTACCTGATCACCGCCGCCGACCATGGCCTGCTGCCGTCCGATCCCGACCTGGTGACCACCCAACTGGATGCTTTCGAGCTGGACAAGGCGGTGTACGAGCTCGGCTACGAGCTGGGCAACCGTCCCGCCTGGGCGGCCATCCCCGTCGGTGGCATCCTCCGGGTGCTCGACCGCCGGCACCTCGGCGGGCCTATCTCATCCGGCCGCCGGCACCTCGGCGGGCCTATCTCATCCGACCGCCGGCACCTCGGCGGGCCCATCTCATCCGACCGCCGGCACTTCGGCGGGCCTATCTCCCCCAGCGGCTGACGCCGTGCTCGATGTCATCACTCCCGTACTGCTGCGCGCCGGCGGCGTGCTCCACCAGCGTCTCGGGGCGTTGCTGCTGGCCGCCCGACGTGCCGGCGGCCGGCTCGGCCCGCTGGCGGTGGTGGCCTACCGCGGCTACGGCACGGCCGCTGCCGTCGGCTTGAAGGGGCGGGTGCTGGAGCGCTCCGGGCTGACGCCGGCCACGGATCACGACAGCGTCTGGCGCAACCTGGGCAACTCGCTGCGCCGCTTCACCGCCGCACCAATCCCCGACGCCGAGGTCGTCGCCCGGCTCACCGGCGCCACCGCGACCGCCACGACGGATCCGGAAGGCTACTTCCGGCTCGACCTGATCCCGCCTGCGCCGCTGCCGGCGACCGGATGGCACGACGTCGAGGTCGAGCTCTGCGGGCCGGCGGCACGGCGCGCGGCACCTGCGCGCGCCAGGGTGCTGGTCCCGCCGGCCAGCGCGGAGGTGGTCGTCATCAGCGACCTCGATGACACCGTCCTGCGCTCGGGGGTGACCAACCTGCTGCTGGCCGCGCGCCTGGCGTTCTTGCACAACGCGCGCACCCGCTCCCCGTTCCAGGGCGTCTCCGCCTTCTACGCGGCGCTGCACGCCGGCCGCGACGGGCAGCGCGCCAACCCCGTCTTCTACGTGTCGTCCAGCCCGTGGAACCTGTACGACCTGCTCACGGACTTTTTGCGGCTCAACGGGATCCTGGAGGGACCGTTGCTGCTGCGCGCCTGGGGTCTGGACGCCGACACCCGGCCGACCGGCGGTCACCTCGAGCACAAGCTGTCACACATCCGCGCGATCCTGACCACCTACCGAGCCCTGGACGCGGTGCTGATCGGTGACAGCGGGCAGCACGATCCCGAGGTGTACGCCCAGGTGGTCACCGACTTCCCCGGCCGGGTGCGAGCCATCTATATCCGCGACGTGACCGTCACGTCGCGCGACGAAGAAGTCGCCTCGATCGCCGCGAAGGTACAGGCGGCCGGGGTGCCGTTCCTGGCCGTGGCGGACACCTCGGCGGCGGCACGGCACGCCCGTAGCGTCGGGCTGATCGCCGGCGAGGCCGTGCCGGCCGTCGACCGCGAGCGCGCTCGTGACGCGGCGGGACCGCTGGCGAGCGCCCGCAGTGCCGGCAGGCGGCTGCTTGATCCCAGGTCCAGCGGGTAGGTCGCTGGACAACCGCACGGCGAAACTCGAGGAGCAGTCTTGGCTCGCGCACCGTCGTCGTCGCAGGGCGAACCGGCGCATCCGTCAA
>JACCVM010000217.1 GCA_013698135.1 Euzebyaceae bacterium
GCCACTAGACGACGGGACCGCAGCTCGGGGGGAAGGACTCGAACCCTCAATAACTGGACCAGAACCAGTCGTGTTGCCGTTTACACCACCCCCGAAGGGCGGACCCAACGGTAGCAGCCGCCACCGAAGGCCTCCAACCCACGACCTCAGTCCCGATCAGCGGACCATCGGCTGCGCCGCCCGGATGCGCGCCAGCACCAGCTCGCGATCCAGCAGGGCCAATGTCTCGGGCAGCGGCGGGCTCACCGCGGACCCGGCGACGGCCACCCGCACGGGTTGGAAGGTCTTGCCACGACCCAGCTCCAAGTCGGCCGCCACGCCGTCGAGCGCGGTCAGAATCGCTTCGGCGTTCCACTCGCCGACCTCGGCCAGCACCCGCTCCGCGGCGTCCAGGACCCCGCCCGCACGTCCCTTGAGGTGTTTGGCCACGGCCGCGTCGTCGAACACGACGTCGTCGCGGAAGCAGAAGGCCACCAGCGGCTCGGCCTCGGCGAGGATCTGGATACGCTCTCGCAGCAGGGGCGCCAGGCCGAGCAGCAGGCGCTGCTGTTCGGGTGAGGCAGGCTGGCTGAGCAGCCCGGCGGCGTGCAGGTACGGGTGCAGGTGCTCGGCGAGCTCGGCGTCGTCCAGCTCCTTGATCCGGTCGCCGTTCATCGCGCGCAGCTTCGCCGTGTCGAAGAACGCGGGATTGCGCCCGACCCGGTCGAGGGTGAACCGGTCGATCAGCTCGTCGACGGTGAACCGCTCGGTGGTGGCGTCATACGACCAGCCGCACAGGGCCAGGAAGTTGACCAGCACCTCGGGCAGGAATCCCTGCCGGCGGAACTCGTCGATCGCCACCGAGCCGTGGCGCTTTGACAGCGGCTTGCGGTCGTCGCCGACCAGCAACGGCTGGTGGGCAAACACCGGCGGCACGGCGTCGGCGGGCCGGCCAGGGTAGGCGTTGTCGGCCAGCGCCTGGTCCAGCAGGTCGTCGGCCAGCAGCAGGTTGTACAGCAGCAGCTGACGAGGCGTTGCCGACAGCAGGTCCTCGCCCCGACTGACGACGTTGATCCCCATGGCCAGGTCGTCCACGGCGTTGGCCAGGTAATAGGTCACCGAGCCGCCCCCACGCTGCACCACGAAGTCGGCGATGTCGGCCCACGCGAACTCGACCGGCCCTCGGATGAGATCGGTGAACCCGACCGTGCCCTCGTCGGGCGTGCGGATGCGGACCACAGGCTGACGGCCCTCGGCGAGGAACGCCTCACGCTGCTCGTCGGTCAGGTTGCGGTGCCCGCCGCCGTAGCCGGGCGGTCGCCCCTCCCGCTGCGCGGCCTCACGATCAGCAGCAAGCTCGGCAGGCGTCTCGTAGGCGTCGTAAGCCCCGCCGGCCTTCAGCAGCGCCGCCACCACCGCGGCGTACAGGTCGGTCCGCTCGCTCTGGCGGTAGGGACCGTGGGGCCCTCCGACCTCAGGGCCCTCGTCCCAGTCCAGGCCGAGGAACCGCAGCGCCTCGATCATGCCGTGCATCGACTCGTCGGTGACCCGCTCGGCGTCGGTGTCCTCGATACGAAACACGAAGGCACCCTTGTCGTGCCGCGCCGCCAGCCAGTTGTACAACGCCGCGCGGGCGCCGCCGACGTGCAACCAGCCGCTGGGCGCCGGGCAGAAACGAGTACGCGTCACGGGCATGGGTTAGGGCTCCTCGACGGGGGCGGAACCGGCCGAAGGCTATCGAGCGGCGACAGCCCCCGATGCAACATCAGGTGTCGGCCACCACCGGGTTGGTCAGCTCACCGATGCCTTCCACCGAGACGCTGACCTGGTTGCCGTCGCGCAGTGGCCCCACACCGGCGGGCGTTCCCGTCAGCAGGACGTCACCGGGCAACAGCGTCGTGAACGCGGCGCAGTAGGCCACCAGCTGCGCCACATCGAACAGCAGGTCAGCGGTCGACCCGTTCTGGCGCACATCGCCGTCGACCGTGCAGCGCACCGCCAGCCCGGCGGCGGGGTCCAGCTCGGTCTCGATCCACGGCCCCAACGGGCAGAAGGTGTCAAAGCCTTTCCCGCGGGTCCACTGGCCGTCGCTGCGCTGCAGGTCGCGCGCCGTGACGTCGTTGGCGCAGGTGTAGCCAAGCACCGCACCGAGGACCTCTTCGACCGCGACCTTGCGCGTCAACCGGCCGATGACGACCGCCAGCTCAGCCTCATGCTGCACGTCGTCGGACAGCGCCGGTAGCCGGATCTGCTCGCCAGGGCCGATGACCGAGGTCGCGGGCTTGAGAAAGATCAGCGGCTCGGCCGGTACCTCGTTGCCCAGCTCGGCCGCGTGCTTGAGATAGTTGCGGCCGACGCACAGCACTTTGGAGGGCAGCACCGGTGCCAGCAGCCGCACCCGATCCAGCGGGGCGACCTGATCGGTCAGCTCGAACGGGGCGAACGGGTGGCCGTCGAGCAGGATGACCAGGTCGTCCCGCACGAGGCCGAAGGCGGGCCCGTCGGGACGGGCGACACGGACCAGACGCATGCTTCGACGCTACCAGGATGGTGTCCTACCGCTGCGCTGCATGAGGACAGGATGGCGCCGCGCCGAGGCGGGAAAGCCACGCCTCGGCGGCGCCCTCCAGCGCCTCGGCGAGCTGCTCCTGGACGTCGAGGTCCGGCTCCTCACCGCAGGCGTGGCAGGCAGCGGCGGCCAGCTGCGCGTCGGCATGGGCGATGGCCACCCCGACGCTGCCGCCCTCGCCGGGCCGCACCTGCAGCGCGACGTCGCGCAGCACCACCTCGGCCTCCAAGGCGTATTCGCCGCAGTTGGGGCAGGGCAGGTCCAGCCACACCGCTTCGTCAACCATCACGGCCTGCGTTCCCCCTGGTCGCCACCCCTAGTCGTCGGCGTGACGCCGGACGTGCCTCCCCTGCCGTCAGCAGGCAAGCAGGGCGGCTGACCGTTCGGCCTCGTCGGCACGGGCGGTCAGTACGAGCGGGCCGTCCTCGGTGACGGCGACGGTGTGCTCCCAGTGGGCGGCGATCCGTCCGTCCAAGGTTTGGGTGGTCCAACCATCCTGCGTGATCCGCCATCCGGGCGCGCCGAGCGTGAACATCGGCTCAATGGCGAACACCAGACCCGGCTTGAGGCGCATCCCGCGGCCTCGACGACCACGGTTGAGGACCAGCGGATCCTCGTGCAGCCGTCGGCCGATACCGTGGCCGCCGAGGACGTGGCCATCGTGCTCGGCGATGACGCCGTAGCCGCGCGCCGCACCGACCTCGCCGATGGCGGCTGACACGTCGCCCAGGCGGTTGCCGACCAGCAGTGCGGCGATGCCCCGCCACATGGCCTCGCGGGTGTCCTCGACCAGGTTCGCAACGCCATCGTGGGCAGCGTCACGCCCACCGACGATGCTGGTCCACGCCGAATCGGCGTGGTAGCCGTCGAGCAGCACGCCGCCGTCGACGCTGAGCACGTCTCCGCTGCGCAAGATCACGTCGTCGGCGGGGATCGCGTGCACGATCTGATCGTTGACCGAGGTGTTCAGCGTCGCCGGGTAGCCGCGGTAGCCCTTGAATGACGGCAGCGCGCCTCGGCGGCGGATCTCTCGCTCGGCGACCCGGTCTAGCTCACCCGTCGTGACTCCGGGCTGCGCGACGCCGGCGAGCAGCTCGTGGACCGCCGCCAGGACCCGACCTGCCGCTGCCATTACCTCAATCTCGGCGGGCGACTTTCGCGTGACCATGGTGCCTCCCTGGCGCTTGCCGGACTCGGTGGCACCGGCTCTGCCGAGGAACCGGCATCATGGCAGCGGTCAGCCGCTTGCGCCACCACACCTTCCGGCTGGCGGCGTTGCAGCTAGGTCGGGGGCGCCTCCCGCGGAACGAGGCGCCCGCTCACCCGCGACAGGACCACGACGGCGCTCAAGATCAGCGCGCCGCCGATCATCTGGCCGGGGGTCACCGTCTCGCCGAGCACCATCGCCGCCAACACCACCGTGACCAGCGGCTCCAGCGCCGAGATGGTCGAGGCGTCAGCTGGGCCGACCCGTTGCAGGCCGGCGAAGAAAGTGCCGATCGCCAGCACCGTGGACACCAGGGCCAGCGCAACGACCGCCGCCCAGCCGCCGGCGTCGCCGGGAAAAGGTGGTCGCTGCACGACGGTGAGCGCCGCATACACCAGCGCCGCCGTCGAGATGATGACCGTCGTGGACGCCACGGCACCGGCATGCGGCGTTACCCGCGACCCCACGATGATGTAGCAGGAATAGAACATCGCCGAGGCCAGCGCCATGGCGATGCCCAGCGGGGTTCCACCGCTTGCCTGCCCCACGGTCAGCGCCGAACCGGCCATGGCGGCCAGCAGCGCGAGCAGCCGCAGGCCGGTGATCGGCTGTCGCAGGAAGACCGCAGCCAGCACGGCCACGATGGCGGGGTAGACGTACAGCAGCAGCGACGCCAGCGACGCCGGGATCAGCTGTGCGGCGGTGAAGAACGTGAACGACTGCCCGACATAGCCGATGCCGCCGAGCGCCATCAGCGCGAGCAGGAGGCGTCCCCGCGGCAGCCGTTCCCGCCGCAGGGTCAGTAGCCCCACCATGCACACCGCCGCGATCGCAAAGCGGGCCGCCAGCACCGCGATGGGGTCTGCTCCCGAGGCGTAGGCCGTCTTGGCGAAGATCGCCAGCGCTCCGAACGCTGCCGCGGAGACGACGATCAGTGCGACTCCGGTCAGGCGGTCAGAGCGCCCTTGCCGCGGGACTTGGCGACGGTCGTCAGCCGTTGACGTAGTCGAGCATGTAGTCGTACTTGGGCTCCTTGCCCTTGACCACGGCGAAGAACAGATCCTGCAGCTGCTTGGTGATCGGTCCGGGCGCTCCGAGCTCGCGCTCGTCGACCGAGCGGATCGGCACGACCTCGGCGGCAGTGCCGGTGTAGAAGCCCTCGTCGGCGATGTACAGGTCGTGACGCAGCAACGTCGTCTCCGCGAACGGGATGTCAAGGTCGGCGGCGAACTGAATCACCGCGTCGCGGGTGATTCCCCGCAAGACGCCCTGGGACAGCGGTGGGGTCAGCAGCATGCCGTCCCTGACGATGAACACGTTCTCGCCGGGACCCTCGGAGACATAGCCGTTCTCGTTGAGCAGGATCGCTTCGTCGTACCCGGCCTTGAGCACCTCGACCTTGGCCAGCGCGGAGTTGATGTACACCCCGCAGGCTTTGGCAGCCGTCGGGATCATGTTCGCCCCGATGCGCTGCCACGACGACACCTTGGCTCGCACGCCGTTGAGAAGGCCCTCCTCTCTTATTTATTTTGATAAGGGGAACACCGAGATCTACACCGACACCCGTGACGGCAGCGGGTTCAGACCCATCTCTCCGTAGCCCAGGTAGACCAGCGGGCGGATGTAACAGGATTCAGGACCGTTGATGCGGATCAGCTCGCGGGTGGCGTCCATCATCTC
>JACCVM010000236.1 GCA_013698135.1 Euzebyaceae bacterium
TCCCACCCAGGCCCCGCCGTCGAATGGCTTCATGAACAGCGGGTAGCCGATGGCCTCGGCCACCTCCTCGAGGTCGAAGGAGCGGTTGTAGCGGGCCGCGGTATAGGGCCAGCGCACATTGTCGACCGGTTGCTTGTAGGGGATCAGCCAGGTTTCGGGCACCTTCAATCCCAGGCGGATCATGGCGCAATATGCCGCGTGCTTCTCCATCGACTGGAAAGTGAACGGGTTGTTGAGCAGATACACGTCGTCCATCAAGGCGATCTTCTTCAACCACTCGCGTGGCACGTAATACCAGTGAGCGAGACGGTCGATGACCAAGGCGTACCGCGGTTGCGCGCGCAGGTTGAACGGCTCGATGGTGATCCGCTCGGAGGCGTAACGATGACGCTGCCCGCCGTGATCGATGTCGAGGGCTGCCCGCGACAGTAGCTGCTCGAAGGCGGCGGACCAGTCCTCCTCGGTACCCAGCAGCAACCCGAGCAGATGCGTGGCGGCCATCGGTTCTCCTCGTCTCGCCGTCGGTCTGCGAGTCTGCACCGGCCGGCTACACGAAGCGGGGCAGATGATGCGCCAACTGCGCCCGCCACGAAGGCCAGTCGTGCGCCACGTCGTACCCCCACAGGTCGGCCTCATGCGCCAGGCCCTTGGCCGCCAGCAGCTGGGCGAAGCGCTGGGTGCTGACGAGTGCGCCCGTGGTGTCCTCCCACATTCCCTGGCCGCACACGAGCTGCAGCCGGGCGTGATTCCGTAGCCACTGCAGGTGGTCGCCATCGAGGTTGGCCACGTAGTCGACCGGGTTGTTGAAGTAGACGGCGTCGCCACGTTCGCCTACAGCCAGCGTTGAGATGTCGTAGACGCCGCTCATGCAGATCGCGATGGGAAACAGGTCCGCGCGCCGTAGGGTCAGGTTGGCGGCGTGGTAGGCGCCGAAGCTGCAGCCGGTCACCAGGATGTCGAGCGGGCCCGCGCAGTCGTCGTGGATGAACCCCACCACCTGGTTGATCAGCCACTCCTCATAGTGTCCGTGCCGACGGGCAGCCTCCTCCAGCGAAACCCCGGGAGCGAACCAGCTGTGCGAATCGTAGGAACTTACGCTGTAGACCTTGACGCGACCCTCGTCGATCAACCAGCGCACCGCGCCGACCATCCCGTTGCGTTCCCAGTCACCGACGTCGCCCTGCTGCGAGGCGAAGGCCATCAATGGACGGCCGTGGTGACCGTAGGCGATGACTTCGCCGTGTGCCCCGGTGGATGGCGACCACAGGGACACCCGGTCCCGCCTCACCGCCAGACTCGCGCCAGTAGGTCGACCAGGTTGGGATCGAAGGTGTCGCGCCAGGCGACGTAGTTGTGTGCGTCGCGGTTGACCAGCAGCCGCGCCTCGTAGCCCTGCCGGCGCAGCGCCCGGGAGACCGCGCGATTGTTGGCCAAGTTCTCCTCGACCGCGCCGCAAGTCAGCGTCACCGGGATCGGACGTGCCGCCGACGACGCGTTGAGGACTTCCCCCACGAAGCGAGTGATTCGCCGGAAGCGCGGGAAACCCGACTCCTGCCGGTCGTAGCGCTGACGGAAGAAGCTGCCCGACTGCAGGAACAGCCCCGCGAAGGCGCTTGGACGGCCGCGATGGACGTGCAGCATGGCCAGCGCCCCAAGGCTTGCACCCATGCCCACGACGGAGTGTCGTCCGTTCGGCGCCAGCCATGCCAGGGCAGGCAGGACCTCAGCGGCCAAGGCTCGGGCGTAGGCGGGGCAGACCGAGTAGTGCTCGTTGCGGTCCAGCGGATCGAGCAGGACCGCCCGCAGTGGCGGGAGCCGCCCGGCCTGGGTCATCCGGTCCAGCAGCCGCAGCAGCTGGGACAGGTGTGCGTACTCGGAGCCGTCGTGGGCGACGAGCAACGGCAACGGCGCCTCGGGGTCGGCGTCACGGCTGGTCCAGATCTTGACGGAGACGTCGGCACGCAACCGGAAGCTAGGCACCGCCACCTCGAGCAGCTGCCCGCCGAGCGGTTCGTCGTCGCACCACGCCGGAGCCTGGTAGCCGGGGAACTCCACCACCGAGCGGTCGCCGAAGGCTCCTGGGGCGCGCAGGGGGTTGCCCGGGTCGCAGAAGGTCTCTACGCGTCCACTGTGGTGGCAGCCCTCGAAGGCGTACTCCATGCGGTCCACGGCCGGCCGAGGGAAGGCGACCTCCCACACCGTGGCACCATCGGGCTTGACCAGGTCGGGTCCTCCCCGAGGACGCTGCAGGTCCTGACGTAACCGCAGCCACGCGAACGCACCGTCGGGATCGTGCAGCCGGAACACCGCCCGGTCCTCCTGCACAACGGGGGTTGCCAAGGCAGGAGCGGGGGTCACGTCTTCACCATACGGGCGTTCCCGCCGGCCAGCCACGGTGACCTACCAGCCGCGACCGAGACCGCGGCGACGGTCAAGCTCCGCCGCGTGGACCCTCCCAGCGCTCGTCCTCGGCGTCCCAGGCCTCATTGCGGTCTTCGACCCGTTCCCGCCAGCGCGCCGCCTCTTCGGGAGAGTCATACGGGCCCATCTGCCGTTCGGCCCGGCACTGGCCAGCCGGCTCGGCCTTGCCATGCTCCAGACACCAGTACCACGCACCAGCGGCACCGCCCGCGTCCTGCTTCCCGTCTGCCTCGGCCATCGTGCCTCCCGTGGTCTGCAACGCATGACAGCGTGCCCCCGACGAGCCACTTTCCAACAGGTGTCCTCGCGCCGTAGGCTGAAGGCGCTCAGCGCACAAGGCGGCACCGGCGGGGTGCTGGCATCGCGCGGGACGAGGTGACCAGATGCCGAAGATCGCCAGACAACGCGACGACGACTCGGGCCGTTCGCTCTTCCGGTGGGGCAAGGCCGCGTCTGGCCAGCAGCCTTCCGCTGGACGAGGGGCGCCAGGCGCAACGGGCTCGCGCGGGCCATCGACACTGCTGCAACGCTGGCAGGCCCGCCGCGGCAAGCTCCGAGGCTGAACCGTGAGCGACGCGCGGCCCCCCGACAGCGCGCCGCGGCCCGACCGCCCCCTGCTACGCAGCGGGGTGATCTCCGAGGCGCTCACCGACCCTGCGCAGCGCCAGAAGCTGCGGCTTCCCGCCGACCCGAACGACGCCGGCCCG
>JACCVM010000242.1 GCA_013698135.1 Euzebyaceae bacterium
TCCTCAGGGTTGACCCCCCTGCGAGTCGGCCGCCACGTCGCCAAATCCAACCCATCACATTAGTCACGCGACGCAAGTCGAAGGAAGTGAGCGATACAGATGGCCAAAAAGGTCATGGCGATGATCAAGTTGCAGATTTCGGCCGGTCAAGCCACGCCGGCGCCGCCTGTGGGACCCGCACTGGGTCAGCACGGCGTCAACATCATGGAGTTCTGCAAGACGTACAACGAGCGCACGCAAGCTCAGCAGGGCAACGTCGTGCCGGTGGAGATCACGGTCTTCGAGGACCGCTCCTTCACCTTCGTCACCAAGACGCCGCCCGCGGCCAAGCTTCTGCTGAAGGCCGCGAGCATCGACAAGGGCTCCGGCGAACCCAACCGCAACAAGGTCGGCACCGTCTCGCACGACGCGGTCCGCGAGATCGCCGAGCTCAAGATGGCCGACCTCAACGCCGTCGACGTCGAGGGCGCCACGCGCATCATCGAGGGCACGGCCCGCAGCATGGGCCTGATCGTCGAATAGCACCGCAACGACGTGGGAGGGGCGAGGCCCCGCTGGCACCACAGAAGGCAAGCACATGGCACAGCACGGCAAGCGCTACCGCAACGCGGCAGCCAAGATCGACCACGACCGGCTGTACAGCCCGACGGCGGCCATGACCCTGGCGGTCGAAACCGCCACCGTCTCCTATGACGCCACCATCGATCTCGCCCTGCGACTTGGCATCGACCCCCGCAAGGCCGACCAGATGGTTCGTGGCTCGGTGGCCCTGCCCAACGGCACCGGCAAGGACATGCGGGTGGCGGTGTTCGCTGAAGGAGCCAAGGCCGCCGAGGCCGAGGCGGCCGGGGCCGACATCGTCGGCAGCGCCGAGGTCACGGCGTTGATCGAGGCGGGCACGCTCGACTTCGACGCGGTGATCGCCACGCCCGACCAGATGGGCAAGATCGGCCGCTACGGCAAGGTCCTGGGACCTCGCGGGCTCATGCCAAACCCCAAGACCGGCACCGTGACCATGGACGTGGCCAAAGCCGTCGGCGAGATCAAGGCCGGCAAGATCGAGTACCGATCGGACCGGCAAGCCAACGTCCATCTCATTCTCGGCAAGGCCTCCTTCGGCGCACGCAAGCTCGTGGAGAACTACGGGGCAGTGCTCGACGAGCTGATCCGCGTCAAACCCGCCTCGTCCAAGGGCCGATACCTGCGCTCCGTGCACGTGTCGGCTTCGATGAGCCCGAGCGTTGCCGTCGACCCCACCCGCACGCGGGACCTGTGGGAGGAAGACGCCGCGGCTTGACCGAGGCGCGGCGGCGCGGCGGGCGTGTACGACCTGCTGGACGAGGGGAATGGCGAGTTGCGACCGTCGCCAGCCGTGCGTACAGTCGCGCCAACGCCGTAGACCGCTTGGTTCCGCCTGTTGGCAGGCGGCGAAGGTCCTATCCGGGACGCCAGCGCAGGTGCCCCGCCAGCCACCGCTGGCCGCGCCTGCCTCCCGGTCGACGGGGGGCACCTTTCTTTGCCCCGACACATCAGCGAATGCAAGGACACGTTCATGGCGAGGCCAGACAAGGTGGCAGCGGTCACCCAGGTGCGCGAGTGCTTCGAGGGTTCGACCGCGGCGGTGCTCACCGAGTACCGCGGGCTGACCGTCGCCGAGCTCGCCGACCTGCGCGCGGAGCTGCGCCAGTCGGGGGCGGACTACAAGGTCGTCAAGAACACCCTCACCCGCCGCGCGGTCGCCGACGCCGGCTACGACGTTCCCGACGAGTTGTTCACCGGCCCCACCGCCGTGACCTTCTGTCCCGAAGACCCAGTCGCCGCGGCCAAGGTGCTGCGCACCTTCATGCGGACGCATCCGCACCTGGTCGTCAAGGGCGGGATCCTGGAAGGTCGCTTGATCGATGCCGCCGAGACGCTGTCGCTGGCGGACCTGGCCAGCCGCGAGGAGCTCCTGGCCAGGATGGCCGGGCTGATGGAGGCGATCGTGGCTCAGCCAGCGCGCCTGGCACTGGCCAGCCTGTCCAAGGCCGCCCGCCTGTTCGCCGCGCTCGCCGACAAGAAGCCGGCAGAACCTGCGGCACCCGCGGAGTCCGGCGAACCGGAGGCCCAGGATGCGGATGCCGCGGTTGCCACAGAAGCGACCCCCGGAGACCCACCAGATCCCCAAGCCGTTGCCGAGCCCGCCGAGGGCGACGCCGACACCGACCAGTAACACGCGAGGAGAATCAGATGGCAAAGATGTCCAGCGATGACCTGCTCGAGGCGTTCAAGGAGATGACGCTGCTCGAGCTGTCCGACTTCGTCAAGAAGTTCGAGGATGAGTTCGACGTCACCGCCGCCGCGCCCGTGGCCGTGGCTGCCGGGCCGGCCGCCGCCGGTGGCGACGCCGGTGCCGAAGCCGCCGAGGAGCAGACCGAGTTCACCGTGCTGCTGACCTCCGCCGGCGAGAAGAAGATCCAGGTC